>MHCB01000039.1 GCA_001816455.1 Candidatus Blackburnbacteria bacterium RIFCSPHIGHO2_12_FULL_44_25 | reverse complement strand
AATAAGGGTGGGTAGGGCTGTTATGATGTTTGTAAGAAATCGTTTTTTTATACCAAAAAAACTTTGCCAAAGTTCTAGGATTGGGTTGTCAAATTCCCAAATTCCAGATTTTGCCTCCCAAGAAAGCACAGAGAACCCGTTTTTCTCCAATAAAGACTTTAGGGCTTTTTCAGTAAATTGCCAAAGATGTTCATCTGGTAAGACATATTTCCAAGAAGCTCCGTAAATTTTGGCAGAAAGGCTACCTGCGTTGGGAACATTAATTGCAATAATTCCCCTCTTATTAAGCAGGCTATGTATTTTCTGTAAAACTTTTTCTGGCTGCTCGAGGTGTTCAAGTACGTGGTTCAGAATTACAACATCAAATTTTTCTTTAATTTTGGCATTTTCAAATTTTTCTTTGATGGTTGGAATGCCAATCTTTATCGCGTAAGCGGCAGACTTGTCCGATGGCTCGACACCTTGAGCAATCCAGCCATCCCTACGGAATAAATTTAGCAAGACCCCTGTTGATGATCCAATCTCTAGTACTTTCCCTTTTTTCTTGTATTTTAAAACTCTTTTAAAAGTAACCTTAAAAATATTTTCGAATAATTCTTGATTCCTAAGGTAAACCTCGTCCCTGTGGTAGCTTTTTGCTTGTGTCATCAATATCCCACCTTTTTGACAAACTTTCTTTTAATCCTCCTTAGGGGGGTTTGGATGGTGGCCATAAACTTGAATTTAGAACCAACTGTTACCCAAGGCGTGGGGACTATTTCTGGTTTTGGTCTAAAAAAAACTTCGGGGTAGTAATAATCTAATGGAAATTCGTTTCCCAGTTCATACTTTTTCTTCAGGGAACGCTTGGGGACATCGGCTTCCTTTTCGAAACTGCCGGCTCGCGGTACATTTGTGGCATGTAAATATGGTGCCTCTGTGTAGACTATCCTTTGGGGGTTTCTATTTTGAATCATCTTGTTATCCCCATCTGCCCATCCCCATTGACCGTGCACGCCAGAGGAATGAAGGCCGGGTATTTTCCTGTTTACTCCACGTAAGTTGAGGTGTCCTTTTCTTCCAGCCAACTCATACATCCCAGAGGTGTTGTCTTGATAGTGGTAGATGTCTCCCACTAAATTAACAGTTGGGACTACGATTGATTCAATCGAGCTACCTTTGCTGTTTATGAGATCGACAACCTTTAAAACTGAGTCCTCCCACCAGACCTCGTCTCCATCTACCATTAATATCCAGTCTGTTTTTGTTTCATCGAGCATACATTGCCGAACTTGGGGAAATGTTTCGGCTGTAACCTCCTTAACCTTTTTAATGCATACTTTCTTCCCTTCGGGGGATTTACGAATCTCATTTATAATCTCAAGAGTTTCATCAGTACTGCCCGTGTCCCACAGCAAAACCTGATCAACGTGCTGGATTACCGACATAACAGCAAACCAAACGTATCTGGCCTCATTTTTGACTAATGTGTGGGCTGTGATGGTTTTTTTTGTTAATGTTTTTTCCATTTGCTAAGATAATAGCCGACAAAAAGATAGGCGACAATAAGTGTGGAGAGGTTCCAGATTATGTGCACCACTACCGCGCCCCATGCACCGATCTGGGGAATTAAGAACACGTTAAGTGCCCATACTATCGGGATTTGGAAGAGGGAGAGAAGACCAATAATTTTGGGTTTGTGGAATGCATAGATTAAGAGATTAACTGCTGGGGTTGCGATAGCAAATGGAATAAACCCTACTAGTAGCCATTGTAGAATTAAGGTCGATTCCTGGTATTTTGGTCCGAACAAAGAAATTACAAAGGGAGAAATGAAGATTCCCAGTAAGATGCCAAAACTTAAGCCGAGACTAAGAAAAATGGTTTTTTTGAAATAATCGAGTAAACTCTTCTCAGTTAGCGTGGAGAATCGGGGCGCCAATACTGCTGCAATACTTCCAATTATCATCGGTACTCCCACTGCAAGTTGTTTGGCCGCACTAAAAAGACCTGCTTCATAGGCTCCCACTAAGGAGAGGATTATGAGAATATCAAGTCGAGCTGCCGTTGCCCCCGCTGCGCGGTTTAAGCCAAGCCAGCCTGAGAACCGAAATACACTTTTAACCACTTTTTGCCAATTTTTTACGGAAGTGAATCGAATTGGTTCCCAGTAAAGCGTGAGACCGAGTGTTATTAAGGGAGCTAGAGAACACATCCAAAGGGAGGTGCCTATTGTCAACTTTGAGGAGAAATAGAGGGCAAGTACTCCAATTAACCGTATAAGGTTAACAAATGCAATAAAAGATGCTGCTAGTTTCCATTTATGTTCAGCCTGGAAAATTGTTGTTTGGAACTCAAGTAGTAGATAGGCCGCGATTCCTAAACCACTACTGAAGCTTAAAAACCAATCACTTTCCTTAAAGAGGAGTGGAGAAATAAGCGGAGCGAATAATGTAAATATGAGTAGGATCAGGCTTACTGACGCTAGTCTGATCCAAAATAGAGCTTGTTTGAAATTCTGCGCAGTTCTTTTTTTTCCTTTGGCTATGTTCCGAGTGACAAAATGGTAAAGACTTGAGGTCAGACCCAAATCTCCAATTGCCTCTCCGATTGTTATTACGCTAATGGCCGCGGCGACTATCCCCCATCCTGCCGGTTCTAGGCCACGTGCCGTAAACAAGGTAAAAATAATGGCCAAGACCGACGTTACAACATTACCTAGCAGTAAGACTGAGGTATTTTTTAGAGTGCTTGAGAAAATTATTTTCTTAATCTTTTCCATGTGTATAGACCTGCCAATAAGAGCATGGTTCCTGCGGAGAAGTACAGCCCTCGCTGAACAAATTTTTGTCCTTCAAATTTAAGTGTCACAAATCCTTCCTTCGGAACATAAAAACCGTTAAAGGTTGAGTAGAATGGGTATGCTGCTGTTTTAGTGTCTTCGTTTATACTCCATCCCGCATTGAAGCTGTCGGTAAAAGTGATCCAGTTGACATCCGTTGGGATTCCCACAGTATATTCTGTGGGATTTTTAAAGTTGAGGTTCACCGGTACCCACGGAGAATCGGCTATATCCTCTTGGTTATCCCACGTGCCTCCTTCTACTGAAACAGTTGAAATTTTATCCGTCATACTTTTTTCTAAATTCCAGGCATTATTCCATTCGGCTTTGGGTATTAAGGCTACCGCATTGACAACATGGGTTCCGCCGGTGTTTTCTAGGGTCAACGTGTGTTTGCCTTTCAAAAGGTTCATGTTTTCTTTTATGGTCCAGTTGAATTTTCCTGGAGACGCGTGTTTTATTTCGACTGTAATGTCACCGAGTGTGCCATTCAGGGAATCGTCCGTGGATTTTACCAAACTTCTTACTGCCAGAACATATTCCCCGGATGGTAGGTCCATACTAAATATAAGTTTCTCTCCTTTGTTGGTTGAAAAAGCGACCCCCAGATTGTAATCAAATTCTTTTGTTTCGATACCGTTTTTTAACAATTCATATTTCCATTCCAGATATTCGCTTGAGGATCGTAGGGCCCACTGGTTATTTTCTTGCTCAGGCGAAATGAAATATCGTTGTAGAAGAGACAAGACAAAGTCCTGTTCTTTTTTGTTGTTTAAAATCAAAACAACCGACTCCGGTTTTACTTCAGTTAATCTTTCCGGGTCCCATTTGCCGTCTTCTGTAAAAATAAACGGTTGATTTTTGGGTGAGAACCTTTCCTCCTTTTTCTTAAGAGAAGTGTATATGTCGTCTCCTCCCACAACGACAAACAACTTCTTGGCTCCAAAAATGCGTGGCATATTATTCGGGGACTGGTATATGTTAATGTTTGTGCCTATATCGACCTTCTGGAGTTCTTTGGTCGAATCTAAAAGATTTTTGAGACTATCCCAATCATATTGTTCTTCTTGGGTCAGAAAAGGCTTTCTGGGATCTCCAGATAGAACGAGGTATCGTATACCAAAAACATCAAGCCAGTCTAGATATTCTGTGTCATGGAGAAAATTAAATCGGTCAAATGTTCCAGCGTTTAAACTCGCAAATGGTCTTTTGTTTGCTAGTATTTTAGCATCTACTATTTGCTTCTCTGTCGTGTGAATAGAGTATGGATCATGCTCGGGGAAGTAGGCAGTTCTGAAAAAGCCCGGCTGGTTTCTTATAAGGTTGTTAATTTTTTGAAAACTTGGGTCTATTCTGTGGCCGGCTAAGACTCCGTTTAGCTTTCCGAAAATGGGAGGCCAAATAAGCGCGATCACATAGAGATATACTAGTCCCACAGCTATTTTCTTGAGCCTCAGCCTTTCAACGTTTAGCCCCAGAAGAATTCCCCCAAAAAGAATAAGTGGGATGAAAAATTTCGTTGAGTCTCGGAAGGCCACTCCAAGCGGAAGGTGACTGGTGGCCCATTCGTAAAAGAAACCCAAAGGGGGTGCTTCGCCTTTTGCCAGAAAGGCAACAACTAAAAAACAGAAAGTGTATATGTATGGTCTTTTGTCTTTTTGCGTGCGCCAGAGGCCTCCGAAAATTAGCAATGGAAGGCCTATGAAATAGAAATATGGCGGTGAAACTTTCCCAAATTGATTAAGATACCAGTGCGGTTGAAACAAGAAAAGGCTGTTTAGAAGAGAATTCAGTTGAAGAGCACCGCCTCCACTGGGGCCGTCTTGTGATAGAAGGGTAAAGGTCGGTAAAAGCCAGTACATATTGATCCCCAAAACTGCTAAGCCAAATAAGAGCGCGGTAATATAACCTTTCTTTTCTAATGTTCTTTGGCCTGTTAGATACTCTGCGCTGATCCACAGGAGAGCTACAAACAAGGAGATTATGGCAATACGCATATCTGCGGCACCGATAACGGTAAAGGTTACCAGTGCTTGGTAAAAAGAAGAGGTTTGGGGTTTGGCGAATAGGTTGTACAAAGTAAGAAGCGATAAGGGAAACAGCCCGTAAGCAAGAAGTACACCCACCTGTCCACCGTCCACCAGTAGAACAAAGTAGGTGTTTATCACATAAAGAAGACTTGTAAAGAACTGCACGATCTTTCCGTAGCCCAAGTATCTAGTAAATATGAGGGGGGAAATTAAAGAAAGAATGACCCCTGGGAAGTAAAAAAGGATACGTACGATAGCGTCGCTTTCTAAACCCAGGTTTGACAACACGCCCATTAAAAACATTAGAGGGTGTATCCATAGGACGTTTGATACCCGTCCGAGTTCCTCCCCCCATGAAGTCCAAATATAAGGAATATCTACAAAAGTCCTTAGATACTCAGGGAAAAAGTATGGTGCATCGTTCCGAGCCAAGGGGCCGGGTAAGAAAAACGCTTTGAACACTATCGCCGTAGGAACCAGAAGTCCCAGCCAGAACACTAGATCTGCGTTTGAGGGGAATTTTTTAAATATCTTTTTCATGCGTTAGAAGTTTTAGGGTAACAGCTAGAGTGATAACCCAGAACAAGTAGTTGCTGATTTTTATTGTAAAACCGTAATGGTCTGTTAGGAGCAGGGTGGAAACAACAATGAGACCAGAAAAGAAGGTGGTAAGCAATACTCTTGTAATCACTGTTTCTCCCAGTGTATAGCTTCACAAATCGTGGCACAAGCTATTGGGCGAGTTTGGAGATATAGATATTGAGAAAGTCGAAATCGTGCTTGACAAATCTCCACTCTGCTGTTGTTGGGTCATATTTAGTCATCAGTTTTTCAACAACCCCGAGGTGGCTTGATAGAGTTTCTACTGCGGATTGTTTTTGGTCGTTAAGTTTCTTTTTTTGGATGTATTCAGCCCATGTTCCGACTGTTGTTGAATATCTAATCGTAGCCTTTTCAAAATTCGCCATATCGGGCTTTTCGATGACATATTTTAATTCAGCCAGGCGTCTTTTCACTAAATCCTCATAAAGGTTTTCTTTGGCTTTCGGGAATGGAGAATAGATGAAAAGTTTAAACTTTTCTCCGATCCTTTTTCCGATGAAACCAAACCCATCACCTGGGTTGGTGTTTTCCTTTTGAACATCGGTTGCTTGGGCTTTTGCAAAAGTTGTTCCAATTAGGACCAGACAAATAGCTAGTGCTGTGGAAAGCTTTCTGGGCATTGGTTATGATTAGGCTAACATGCTTAAGCTTTTGCGTCAAGGCAACTTTAGGATCGCTATTTTTATTTTTCTGGCAACTCTGCTCTTATATCTTCCGGTTATCAAAAACCCTTCGGTGTTACTTAGTCGCGGAAACGATCTTGAGGAGTATTATTGGCCGATTGCCTTTTTTGAGAGCGAGCATTTGATTAGCGACCGTACCTTACCTTTTTGGAATAGTATGTTTTTTTCCGGGACACCCCTTTTGCCCGATCCCCAATCTCTTCTTTTTTATCCAATAAATGCTATTTTTCTTGTCTTACCCACCGATCCAGCGTTTATTGTATGGTTTATGGTTCACACTTTCCTAGCCGGTGTTGGTGCTTACTTGGCGGCTAGAAAGGGTTTCGGTTTCTCAAGGGTTTCTAGTATTTTCACAGCACTCTTTTATATTACTTTTCCAAGAGCAGCAGGATTTGCTGAAGCTGGACATATCACCCTTGCTGCATCTATAGCTTGGCTTCCATTCGTTTTACTTGCTAGTGCAAAGCTGGCTAAGTCCCCCAACTTCTACTGGATGCTGGTCTGGTCTTTTAGTCTATCCATGCTTTTCTTTTTGTTCCCAACTATATTTGCACCCTCCCTTGCCACATCGCTTTTGTTTGTTGTTGTGTGTTGGTTTTATTCTCGAGCTCGGAGCTTGAGAACCTTCAAGTTCGTATTCTTTGGTCTCTTTGCAACTATTGGACTTATTGCTATAACACTTTTTCCGCAACTTGAATGGCTTCCCCAAACCACCCGATTTATTCTTCTGAAAGACAGGGATGTCTATCCAATATGGCGGGGGATTACCGAATTTGTGAGGGCTGTTTACCCGCATGTGTTTGGGGGAAGAGATTTCATCTTCTCACTTGATTCTGAGAAGTGGATTGCGTGTGGAATTTTCATAACAGTCCTTGCTTTTGTTGGATTTTTAAAACTTGAGAAAAAGCTAAAAGCACTTGTGGCTTTGCTTGTGGTGATTATCGTTTTTGTAAGTCTTAACAATATTTCTCCGTTTCATTCTTTACTTTTGGCCTCCGATTGGTATGTCCTAAGCCGTGTAACCACACGGAACTGGTTTGTTATTGCTTTAGTTGTGGTATTCCTAGCGGGTTTTGGGCTTGAAAAAATTGGCAAAACAAAACGAAAGAATCTTGTGTTAACTCTAGGAAGTCTCTCTTTAATAGAGCTCTTTATTCTCTCCTGGTTACGCCTTGAACGACCGATCATAAAGAACGAAGAAGTTCCGCAAAAAGTTTACGAGTTTTTAAAAAGCGACACAGAGCTTTTTCGTGTCTTTTGCACAACGAGGTGTCTCTCTCAAAAGAATGTTGCACTCTACAACCTTCAAACCATTGAGGGATATGCAACTGTTTATCAGAAAAATTACTATGATAATTTCATCTCCCTTTCACAGGTTTTCTGGGATAAATATTCTTCGACACTTCCTCCTTCTTCAGTCTATAAATTTCAAGAGATTCAACCTATCGCCACAATACTTGGAGAGGCCAACGTCAAATATGTTATTTCTCCATATACGCTCAATGATCCGCAGTTTACCAAGGTCGCTCAATTTGAAAAATATTTGATTTTTGAGAATACAAAGTTCAGAACTAGGGCCTACTTTTATGTTGCCGGGGCTACGAAGGAGATTGAAGCTCCAATTCTTAAATACAGGCCAGGCAATGTTGTTATCGACGCTTCAAAACACAAGGCGGGAGAAATTGTTTTTGCTGAAACACGGAGCTCTGGTTGGAAAGCAAGGGCTGATGGGAAAAGACTTGAGATTGAGGAAGCTGGAAATAAGTTGATGAAGGTTAAGGTTGAGCCAAATACTCAATTTGTGGAGTTGTACTATTACCCCGAAAGCTACAGATTGGGCAAAGCTGTTGGCATACTCGCCTTGGCAGTGTTGTCATACTTTGCGCTTGATTGTCTTACCCCGAGGCGACAAAGGATCTAATTGTGCCTGCAAGAAGAAGAATAAAAATATATTCTATTAAAACTTCAGCTTCTTCCGTTTGACCCAAAAACCAAAAAAGAAACACAAGTAAGAAACCGCCTATCGCCAGAGTGAATAAAATTTTCGCTTCTACTTTAAGAATAAAAGGAGCAAGACATACAAGAATTAAGATAGAGAGATATGGCTTTGACAATAACAGGCTTATATATGGAATATAATTTGCTGCGAAGCCGAAAAGGATGACACAAACAAAAATCAAAAGCCTATACCTTCTTTGGAAAATCCAATCATCGATGGATTTTTGCATTTGTTTTGTACTTGGTATTTTATGCGATTTGAATTTCATTTTTTATCTAACTAGATGTTTTCTTTCTGGTCCTAGAACCAACAAGCCAAACCAATGCAGTTAAAATTGTTGTTATAGAAAAAATGCTAGCCTTGTAAAAAACGCTTTGTGGTGCATACTCTAGCTTAAATTTTGTTCCGTCATTTTTTGTAACCAGCCAGCCGTTACTATAACCGTCCACTGAAAAGTGTTTACTAACCAACTGGTTTGTCCCATCAGATTTTACTGCAAATAACTTCCAGGAAGGATTAAATCTCTCATTAAAAACCAAAATCTCGCTACTTGACAGTTCCTGAATGTTTATATCATATCTGGTTGGGTTGAGGCGTGTGAAGTTTTGTAATTTTTCCTCTTCGTCTTTTTTATTGCCGCCACCCACTCCAATAACGGGTGGGGCGAAATACTCTCGTACTTCAATTTTGTCTATTTTGGGGAGCTCCCTGCTATTGCTACAAACATATAGAGAAATAATATTGGCAGATGCGGATGGAAAAAACACATACCTCGAAAAGTCCCCCTCAGAGCTTGCTGGTATTTCAAAATTGTCCTCTCCTGATAAAAATCCGTGCTTTTCTGAGTACTGAAAGCTTCTATCACTAAAAATGACATTCGCGATACTGGACTTGTCTGATTTCCAAACCCTAACCTCGTATGCTCGTGCTCTGTCAAAATTGCTTATTTCACCTCTGTGACAAGCGGATTTTCCGTGTGAGAACTGTTCCAGACCAGAACCCTCGATTGTAAGAATGTTTGGTAGTTCTTCAAAGTTGATAACAAGTTCTCCTGGTCCATCAAAGTCGTTCGGTATATGTGCTTTAAGCCAGCCATTTTTGTGTTTTTCCACTTCCAAAACACGTGTCTCGTTGTTTCTTTTAATCTCAATCGATTTGGGCATAAGGAGACTTCCGTCTTTCTTGAGTGGAAACGAGGCCGTAGGAAAATATAGGTTGTACTCCGTCCTCTGAGGTATATTGACGCGGTAAACTTTACGGTTAGACCATACTTCTGGGTGTTCCAACAGTGGAGCAAAGAAATTCATGATCTTGTTAAAACCCCAGATGACGCCCAGGTTTTCGTCTATATTCTCTCGACCACTCCTTTTAAATTCATTCGTAGCGGCATATCTCGCAAACACCCGCTGTGACGTTCCCAAGTAATCTGAAACCTGACTTGTCATCTCAAAGTCCTGAGAACTTGATGGTATAGCTTCGAATTCAGAATACAATCTATCCAAGTATGACCTGATAACGGCAGCATTTTTTATCAAGAACCTTTCATCTACCAATAAGTCGATCATCTTTTGTTGCTCTGAGGACCTTCTTAAGATTAATCCTAGATAGTCGCCGATTCTGCTTGTACTATTCTTGGGACTTAAAAGCAGGGCTGTTTCTTGCCTCTCTTTTAGCTTGTAAAAGATTGAGCTTGGTAGTACGTTTACATCTGGAAAGTCCTGGATATTAGCTTTCTTTTCAAGTGGGCAGGATATGCAATCAAAAACCTCCATTTCCCCAATGCTTAAGTCTTCTAATTCTTTATAAAGCTTTGAGACTGACGTTCCCACAATATTTCCTTCGGGAAAGAATTCGTTTGCTAAGGAGACATACTTATCTGGTGCGTTGTTTATTGTGGAGATGGTAAAAACTTTTGAGCTTTTACTTTTTGATATTTCATAAAGATCCCACTCACCAAACTGTTTGACCATTTGTATTCTTTTTAAAGTGCTTATTGCCTCCTGGTAGCTGTCGTTTTTGTCTGCTGCTGACCAGCTGGAATTTGTGAGGGCGTCGTGTCTTACCAAAAGATACCCGACGTTGAGTTTTTCAACCTGCTTTATAAAACTTTCTTCATCGCTTTCCCTTAACTCTTCATAAAGACGCTCAAGATGCTTTTGTTCATTTGAGTTGAGTGCGTGCCAGTTTGACAACACGTTTGCGGTGCTCAGGGCGTATTGTAGGGGTGAGAGACTCCAGTATCCCCAGTTATATGCATCATTTTGCCAGTCTTTGTTTAGCGGAGGCAGGAGAAGAATTCGCTTCCCTTGCAAATCGGTTTTTTGCGTCCAATAGGCAAAATCAAAAATATACTGCGGGGGTTTAACCTTTGTTGACTGATCTGCTTTCCAGGCAAAAATTTTTGATGGGTCAAACAATACCCAATGATAGGAAGCCCAAAGACCTATAAATACGAGTGTTGATAGAAAAATTAAAACTTTTCCAAGTTTAAAACGCAAAAAACTTGCGCTTTTTTCTATTAAGTAGCTTATCGTGAAAGCTATTAAAACCGCCATCCCAAAGATATAAAAAATATCAAACTTATAGAAACCCGAACGAAAGAGAACAAAGCCGGGGATATATCTCATGAAGAGTTCATAAACAAATCCCAGTGGTTCATGGGAACCTGCGGCAAAGACAAGTCCAAAAAGCGCAATCACTCCAAAATAAGAAATTGTTTTTTTCTGTGTTCCTTTCTTGGCAATAATGAAACTGAGAAAGGCTAATATGGGGAAAATAAAGCTTATGGCAGAAAGTAGTGGATTGTTTAAATAGAGCGGTGCATATGGATGAGTGTCATTTGCCTTATCGAAGTCAGAATATGATCCATACCATTCTGGAACGCCCAAGAGTCTGAAAAGATTCAAAAATGAGGTTGGCCTGCTTACATAGCGGAGCCATTCCAAGTTGCCCTTGTATAGGGATTCTTGGGTGAGTTCAGCCGGAGTATCTGACAGAAAATGGGTCAGGTAGGGGAGGTACGCATACGCGTTGATGAAGAAAAACAAAATAGCAGTAAGAACAATAAATCCTAGTACTTTCCTGAAATCCTTAAAGTTCAGCTCTATCAAACCCTTCAGTAATTCGAGAAAAATGAGTGCTCCAAATACTATTACAACACCCCCAAATAGCGTAATTGCAAATAGGCCACCACCATTAAATATAGAAAAAGTTATGGCAGATAAAATTGAAGCTTTGATAAGTCCAATTTTTCCTTCCTTGCTTCGAAAATATGTGCCCAATGCAATTAGCATTGCTGAAAAAACACCAAACTTTCCCCTTTCCAACATAAATACTGATTGGAAGATGTAAAAGTTAAATGTTAAAAAGACAGGAAGCAAGAAAACAAAGGGTTTACCGAAAATGTTTTTAAACTGATATGAAAAGTAAAGTGCCGATACAAAAACCACGCCTAGCCAAAAAAAGGGACTTGTGAAATTTCCTGCATATGGGACTCCTCCAATAAGCGAAGTCATCCAGTCAAAAAAGTGAATTGTTAAGCTTCCAAAATTAACCGAGTTGTCTAGTCCAAAGTCTATACGATCATCCCAAGCATAAAGTCTGGTTTGCAAAAAAGTTTTAGCATCTAGCGGCAACCCTGAGTCGTGTCCGACGATCGCAAAACCCGGGGGTAGCCAATAATACGAGAGGGCAAGTATCCCTAATAATGCAAAAAAGGCATAGACAAAAACAGCCAAGAGGAACTTGTCTTTAAAAATTATCTTTTTTATCTTGAATAGCATCAGCGCTTAGTCGTATACTCTTCTCTGTGTTTTATATACTAATTGGAGTTTAAATGACTAGGAAGTTAAATTCAATCGTATTTGCAACATTCGCGGTCAGAAGCCACGGCCAAAGGACTGCTACGAATGGAATGATAGAGCCCATGACCTATTTTTTTACCAAAAGGTCAAAAAGGTTTACCCTCATCGAACAACCCCATCCCGGAGGTGATTCTGTTATTCCATATCTTGAGGCGTACAAGGGAGCAAGACGGGTTGGGTGTTCAAGGTTCTTTTTAAGCTCGTTTCTTTTGTACCCACTTCTGAAACTTGTGCATGATCAAAGTACTTCCCCTATTTTTAAAATTCGAGATTTTTTATCCGTAGTAGAATTTGTTTTTTTTGGAAATAGAAGATACGACTTATTCATTGGACTTGAGGCAGTAAATGCCATAGCTGGTATACTTTTAAGGAAGCTGGGTCTTGTTAAAACTGTTGTTTATTATGTTTCGGATTATTCTCCAGATAGATATAAACCGAAGTGGGTTAATGATTTATATTTATTCTTAGATAGATTTGCCGCAAAACATTCCGACTTTGTTTGGGACGTATCGCTTGCCATGATGCCGGCAAGAATCAAGGTAGGGCTTGATCCCCAAAAAGCTGCGCCACTTATACATGTGCCAAACGCGTTATTTCCAAAACAGATAAGCTATTTGCCTTATTCTAGGGTGGTTCCAAATAGTTTGGTGTTTGTTGGTACTTTGGGATGGATAAACGGGCCGGACTTGGCAATAAAGGCATTAAAAATAGTTTTGAAATCTGTCCCCGGTGCGACTCTTCATGTTTATGGTAGCGGCGAACCCGACATGACGAGATTAAAGAGGTTGACCGGGAAACTTAAGCTTGGTGAGAAAGTCGTATTCCATGGTTTTGTGTCGGATCAGGTTAAGTTGTCCCAAGAAACAGCAAAATATATGCTGGGTCTTGCTCCATATCTTGCGACCCCCGGATCGCCACGATGGTGGGCAGATGCCACAAAAACCAGGCTTTATCTGGCGGCAGGATTGCCCGTTATTACTACTCAGGTCCCCCCGTTGGGAAAAGAGATTGAACGAGATGGAGCAGGAATAATAGCCGACGACACACCTACTTCACAAGCTATTGCGATCACAAAACTTTTGAAAAACAAGGTCCTTTACAAAAAAATGAGAATAAATGCCATTAAACGTGCAAGAAACAATACTTGGGAAAACACATATAAGAATGCTTTGAGAAAGATGGGGTACAAAATTTGAAAAAAATAAAAAGGGTCTTAGTTACTGGCGGTGCGGGATTCATAGGATCATTTATCGTTGACGAGCTTGTCAGAAAACGGTATCAGGTTGTGGTTCTTGATAATCTGGTTGATCAGGTTCACAAAGGCATGAAGCCCAAGTATTTAAATAAGTCTGTAAAATTCATTCTTGGAGACGTCACTAATACTGCTGATCTGAGAAAAGCAATAAAAAATGTTGACGCCATATACCATGAAGCCTCGGCTGTTGGTGTTGGACAAAGTATGTATCAGATTGATCATTATTTTAATACGAATGTTCAAGGTACTGCTAAATTACTAGATTTTTTAGCAAATAATAAGCATAACGTTAAGCATCTTATAGTTGCCTCTTCAATGAGTGCCTATGGAGAAGGTTTGTATGAGTGCCAAAAGTGCGGACTAGTTCGCCCGCCTCTTCGAGGCAGCACTCAAATGAAAAAGAAGGATTGGGAACTTCACTGCCAGTCTTGTAACAGATATCTTGCCCCTGTGCCAACTCCAGAAACAGAAAAGTTCGCAAGTAATTCGATATACGCACTGACGAAACAAACCCAGGAAGAAATGATGTTAATTTTTGGGAGAGCATACAATATTCCCGCTACTGCCTTCAGGTACTTCAACGTTTATGGTCCACGGCAATCACTTTCCAATCCTTATACTGGAGTCGCAGCTATTTTCTTAAGTCGATTGAAAAATAACCAATCCCCGGTTATTTATGAAGACGGTGAACAAACCAGAGACTTTGTTTCTGTTTATGATATCGCCAGAGCTAACGTTTTGGCTTTGGGCAATCCAAAATCTTATCACCAAGTCTTTAATTTAGGTGGAGGCAAGGGCGTTGCAATTGGTGACGTTGCTTTAATGTTGGCTGAAATATTGAAAGTTAAGATAATCCCAGATATTACTGAACAATTTAGAAGTGGAGATGTAAGACATTGTTTTGCAGATATTAAAAAAGCAAAGAAACTTTTAGGATGGAGTCCCGATATAAAGCTAAAAGAAGGCATAAAAAACCTGGTTGAATGGAGCAAGGAGGAAAACGCGGAAGACAAATTCAGTTTTGCGGTAGATGAACTAAGAAAGCGGGGTATTACAACTTAGTTCCCAAATCAGCTGCTAGTTTTTTTCTTACTTCTTCGGTCTTGTCCCATAGTCCATTATCATCGTAGTAGAATGCGAATACGCGGTCTATGCGAGTCTTGTCGCTTTTGATAAATTCCTCAACTTTTACAAGGTCAGTTGCCCAAACAAGTTCTTCTTTTTTGCGCTCCGGGTAAAAAACCGCAATCGTTGCTGGCACGCCATAGTTACTTCCCCCATAAATCCTGCTTAGTTTATATTTAACAGCAGGACTTGGCGGAGTCTGGAAATAAAGAATAGAGTCTGGGGGCAACGTGGGGTAGTATTCTTTCAATGATTTATAAAAAGCTCGAGCTGGTTTGCCATGAAAATCATTAAATTTGTCGAAATTGATTTTTACTGACAAAAAGTTAATGGCTATGATGCCCAACAATAATCCAGCGAACATCCTTTTAAGCATTGGTTTGGCTTTTTTGTTCCTCCTTACAAAAAATGTATATAAAGAGGCGATGGAAAGCGTGACAAAGAGAGCATAGCCTGGGGCCGCAAGAGACAAATACCTATGTGGAGCATCATTCACCCCGGGTGAGCTGAAGATGTAAAAACCTAAGATGTTTGCGTATATCCATCCTAAGGAGAACAATAGTAATAATCCCCACTGTTTTTTAGTTTTCAGAGCCAGAACGACTATCAAACCTGCGAGAGAAAGTGTTGCAATTACTACTTGATACACTTGTTTTATGTCGACGAGATCAACATGTCCTTTAAGGCGTTCGCTAAGCAATATCCATGGTCCTGCAAGAAGTATGTTAGTTAAGCTTATCAGGGGCTCTGCGCTTGTGAGCGCCACCTTACTGAAGTTTGCCTTAGTCTGCCAATCAAAAGTCGATGGACCAGACAAAAACACAACACCACTATGGAGAATTATATTTGATAACGTAACATTGTATCTGTAATAAGCAATAAAAATAAGAAGAAAGGTTGCTTGCCTCAAAAAGAATCCGATATTCGGAATGATGTTTTTGAAGTTGTAAAAGTAGTCAAAGAGAAATAGGAGCGGGAGAAACAGGAAAACGCGTCTTGGTTCTAGTTCCAAAAAAAGCAAAAAACATACGGCGGCTAAAATAAAATAGTAGATCTTTTTTTCCTGAAAATACCCAACAACTAAATAAAGTAGAATTAGAAGTGCGACTGTAAGGGGATAGCCACCTTCGGCTACATATGTCCACACCATTTGTACAGTATTTATCCCGATAGGACATGTTGCATAAACCAAGCCTGCAATAAGCCCAAGCAATTTACTTTTTAAAGTACGGCTGACAAGGAGATAAAAAATAACAACAGAAAGCGCATATCCTACAAGACCCGTTGCGTAATATCCTGTTGCATTAAGGCCAAAAGTTTCAAAGAGGAAATGAAAAATCTCTCCTGGAAAAACCGAATATCTATATTGATAACCATGTGTCCATTCATATAGATTCCCCCACTCGTCCATGTAAAAGTACATTTTAAGTGTTGGAAGAAAAGTAAGAATTGCTGCAGCCAAAACAATTGTGAGGTTTAATGGGGTATTGTTAAATATTCGTTTTAGCATTAGTGTTGACCTTTATTGGGTAATTATCGATCTAACTAGAATAACTGTATGTTGGTTATCTGTCAAATGAAGACTTGGGGAATTCGGCTTGCAGCCGATGTACTAAACTAATCCAGTTCATCAAGCGATAGATATTCCAGTGTGGTATTTCTAATCTCTATCTTAGTTTGAGGAGGCATTTCAAACTCTATTTTACTCAATTGAGTGCCGGCTGGTTCAATCTTAAATGAATTTATCTTACTTTCACTCATGTAAAATTTGTGGCTTTTGCAGTCTGGCTGAGTTTGTTTATTTTTGTCTGTATACACACAGATTTTCCCATCAATGCCGTTAGCTTGAAGATGATCAAGTAGAAGAAGTCTTTCTTGATGTGTTTTTGTATAGGCTCGTGGATTTTCTCTGATTCTATTCGCCAACAAGAGGTCGAGTTCTCTGAATTTGTCCTGGACAACTTCCATATCAGAAATTTGGGGGTCCCAGTTTGAATAGGTGTTCTCGATTACAAACTTTATAAATCTACAACTCGCAGGGGGAAGTTTGTCGATTACCATAAGGTAGCTTTTTGCTTCTTTTCGAGATACGTTCTGTATGGTGTCCCAATTTGAAGCGTTATTTGAGCATTCGTAATGGTATTTCGTAGGTATTCTCTCTGCTGTTGCCAACTGCATTTTAATTGCGCCAACATTGACTGGTCTCCCTAGATCAAGTATCACACTTGCGCTACCCGTGTGTTCCCAGGGGAATGATAAGCCTCTCCATGAGGTTTTTATGTTTCTGTCAATTAAATTATCTACTTCTGACAGTCTAAGTTCAGAGGAGGCTGTAGCTGAAACTTCATTGTAGTATTCATCTTGGGACCGAAGATAAGATAGATATTGAGAAAGGTTCTCGATTGATGGTTCTTCGCTTGGCTTGTCTTCTTTTTCTATTTCTATAAATCTAATTTTACTATTAAACATCAGAACGCTTGGAGAGGACGAGGGGAGCCCAATATTGGTGAGATCTTGAATTTTAACATTGCTTTTGCCTCCAGAAAGGGCTTGTTTTGTGACTTGTGTTGTGTCAACTAAACCAGTGTCTATACTGTAGAAGAACGTGTATGTGCTGTTTTTACCTACTTTATCTTCCTTAATAAGCCCTATAAGTTCATCAAAAGTTGCAGGCAAATACACTTCATCTGCCTTGAGTTTATAGCGAACTGCTAGGATTGCTGTAGCACCCATTGATGCAGTAGCTGTTGCATCATCGAAAGCTGGTTTGCTTTTGCCGTCTACCTTTACGTCAATATATACTGCTGAATTTTTGTTTAATCTTGGAAGGTCAGTTGACAAATCTGCATATAAATTTTTTGCGATACTGCTTCGATTCTTAATAAAGCGGGACTGGTCAAGGTTTAAATTGAACACTGCAAGCGCAACGATTCCAAAACAGACTACGATCTGCCTTCTATTGTCGTTAAGTATTTCTTTTAAAATAACTGCAATCAAAATAGATGCGCCAATAAAACTGTTTGTTAAATACCGATGGGTTGTAAGAATTTGCTCAGGGTTGTAGAGAAAGTAAACAAAGTAATTGAAAAATATAAACAACATTAGGTACAAAATTAGCTTTGATTTCTTCCATAGAAATAATAATGACAAACTAATGAGGAAAAGGGGGAGTGGAAAAGTAAGTTTGTTTGGAATAAACACATTTTGAAGCGTGTTCAAGAGCGACTTAAAAACAATTATATTTTCCCCGAAGCTCTTGTCATTGTTTACTAGATTGAATACTTTGTTTAAGAAATAGCCCGAGTATTCGCCCTCTACTGGATAAATGTTTAGTAAAGAAGGAGGATTTATCAAATACACCCAGCACCATATACTTATAAATGGAATCATTCTAATAAATGACTTAAGACGATTAAAATTGAATATCAATTCAAGTCCCAAAATTAAAAACAAAATTCCGTGTGATCGTATGAAGACCACTTCTATCGAGAGGAAAAAAGCGACCAGCGAAACGATATACATAACTGACTTTTTCTTTTGTATGAATTCGTTATAAAAAAACACTGAGGTGGCCAAAAAAATTACTCCTAATATACTTTGGAAACCGGTTGCGAGATGGTACATTTTGTCCGAACCAACATAGCCGGACACAAATATTAAAGTAGATATAAACGCTGTCGCCCTATTTTTTGTCAAAGATTTGGCAAGCAAATAAACTGGTATAGCCGAAACGGCATAAAGGACCAACAAAGCAACATAATAACCCGTTGACTGAATGCCTATAAAGGGGTATAAAAAAACCCAGGGGATGGCTGCATAACGATAAGGACTGTCCCGGCCCAAAATTCCGCTACCAAGAGCACCTGTAGTTTCGTCGGGATTTTGAATTTTATAAAGAATTGTATAGTCGTCATGCCTAAAATACATATTGGTTGTCTGCCAAAACCCTAGAATTACAATAAGTACAATTGTAAAAATGCCCAATGGCAACTGGAGTCTTTTTTCTTTAATTTTTTTCACAACTCGATTAAAAACTTTCATGTTCTGGGTTATAAATTCCGAGTGCTGCCTTAAGCGCTTCTAGGAAAATATCAAAGTTTTTTCTGATACCAGTTATTTTTGTTGGTACTTTCCCAGCTGGATATCGCCTCCCTACTGGCACCTCTTTTGTTGATAGCCCTATCTGATTAGCACGGACACATAAGTAAAAGTTAAGTGAGTATTTTTGAAATATCTTTCTGAATGGTCGAACTTTAGGGTGCGCGAGATAACGAGCGCTGTAGGCCCTAAAGCCGTTTGTTACATCAGTATATCTATGGCCTGCGGCAAGGCTTAATAGTGGAGACATTAACAAACGGATTCCTAATTCTCTGGAAAGGGGGGTATTTATACCCCTACCGCCGTTAATAAAGCGTGACCCTTGTACGTAGTCGAAACCTTGCTCAAGAGCTTTAATAAAAAGTGGAATACTTGAAACACTATCTTTATTGTTTCCATCTATTTGTATTATGCCGCTGTATCCTTGTTTAATTGCATACCCAAAACCCATCCTAAGCTGGGTTGCTTGCCAACCTTTACTTTTTTTAACAAGCAGTGCGCGAACTTTGTTTTTTTTGAGAAACTCTGGAGTTGTTGATCCGTCTATGCTACCTCCGTCTAATAATAAGACATCTACAACATTCGTATATTTTCGTAGCTTTTCAAGTTGGCGTTTTATTCTTTGGCCCTCGTTAATCACAGGTATACATAAGCAGTATGGTGTTTTTTTTGGCCTAAATTCTAAGACTGTATATTTGGGCATATCCCCTTGATCTTTCAGTTTGTATTTTTTATGGAGAGTTGTCTTTCTTAATTCCATAAGGTTATTGGTTTTCAACTTTTTCAAGTTGTTTATATGTCAAGTGTTCGAGAGTTAATTTCATTACATTAACTCGAATTTCAGGAGGGGTAACAAACTTGATTTTTTGTATTACTGTGCCTCCTTGTCTAACTTGTAGCGATCCGTTGAGAGTACCCAGTTGAAATTTATATTTCTGACATTGAGGCTCTGTAGGTTTGAACTTATCAGTCAGAACACATATATCCCCCTCGTATCCATTTTTGATAATATACTTTATTAACAGTTCCCGCTGATCTGGTGAGGCTGCGTATAAAAATGGGTTCTTGTTCACTTTATCAGCAAGTTCGAAGTTTAGATCCTCAAAGTTATTCTCTAATACTTCCATTTCTGATATCTGTGGCGAGTCATGTAAAACAGTATCGTAAATCCTAAGTTTGATAAATTGGCATAGAGTTTCACTGAATTTATCTACGTAAGTGGTTACTTTATCTACTTTCTTCTCAAAATTGACGGGGTTTCCCCATTTTTCTCCGTCTTGGGAGCATTCGTAGGTGTATTTGGTTGGTATCCTGCCAAATGCAGCCGGTACAATTTTCACCCCGCCTATTCTTTTAATAACGCCTAAATCAACTGTAACTTCTATTGGCTCACTATTGTGAATAAAATCATTAAAAGCTCTCCAGCTAGTACTCGGATTTTGGTCGTGTATATTGGAAATTTCGGTGTATTTTGCTTGAGAGGAAGCAGTGAAGGTGGCTGTCTTGTAAAAATTCTGTTTAGACGATAGGTAGGGAAGATATTGCATAAGGATACCCGAGCTGGCTTCGCGCAGCTCAGGCTCTTGAAAATCTAACTTTACACTCAAAGTAAAATCTAATATTGCCGGTGAGGTGTGCTTAATATTAACATTAGAAAGATCTTTGATAAGAAATTTTGATGGGTTGCTAAAGAGAGCATTTCTTGTGGTTTCTGTAGTGTTAACAATTCCAGTGTCTAGGCTATAAAAGAAGGTGTAAAAATTGTTGGTACTAACCTTGTTTTTGTGAAGTAACTCCAAAAGTTCATCAAAAGTTTCTGGCAGGAATAACTCCTTTTGGTTTAGATCGTAATGAGTAGCAAATGAAACCAGACCAGGCATGGCACCAACAGTAATCGCATTAACATATGCAGGTTTACTACTTCCTTCGTTTTTAATATCAAAGTACAGAGCTGAACCTTTTGGAAGTGAAGGTATTTGGCTTTTAAGTGATTCCCAAAATTTCCTCGATGGTTGGCTAATTCCCAGTACCAGGGACTCCTGGTATCCTCTTACCTGGGTTAAATTGAAAACAACAACAAAACCTACGAGAAGGAAGTATAAATATTTATACTTCCTTTGAAACAAAAAATACATCAGGCTGCTTAAAAAGATTGAGCTTCCTACAAACGAGGGGTTAAGGTAGCGATGTGCTGTTTGCTGTACTCCTTGTGGGTAATATAAAAAATAAACTAAAAAGTTCGAAACTGTAAATATTAAAGAGTAAAGCAGGATCTTGTTTTTTTTCCAAATTAGGACACCCGAGAGAATGACTATAAAAATCCACAATGGTAAGTTAAATTTATCTGGAATAAATATATTTTCTAGTGTTTGAAACGGAGTCAAAAGATACGTAAAGTTTCGGTCTATAAACACAACCCTTATAAAACTTTGGATTAATGAGGTATTGCCTGTATTGCCTGTTAGTGATAAATAGTTTCCCGTGGAAAATACGTAGTTAAACAGGTAACCTATTAAAAATGGTGCCATTCGAAGCGAGGACTTTGTAATATTGAGGTTAAACAGTACCTCCATGCATAATATAAACAGAAAAATGCCGTGGGCTCTGATATACGCTACCTCCATTGTAGTGAAATACAAAAGCAGGGTTATAATGTAAAAAAGCCATCGCTTCGATTTTATAAATTTATAGTAAAAAGCTGCAGTTAGAGTCAGCAGTATCGCGGAGATTAAGTTATGATAGCTGTCGTCGATTTCATAAAGCGAGCTTGATCCAACATAACCAGAAGCAAAAATTAGTGAGGCGCCTAGGGCAATTTTCTTATTCTCTGTTAAGATCTTTGCGAAAAAATAAACAGTCATTGATGCAAGGAAATAGAAAATAATCCCAACTAGGTAATATCCTTTCGGCTCTAGGCCAAAAAGAAGATAAAACGGCAAGAAAAATACAGCGGTCCATCTATACGGGCCATCGCGGCCTAAGATACCTGTTCCATAAACTCCAGCTTGCTCATGGGGATGATTTACTTTGTAAATCAATGAATAAATATCAGTCCATAAATACATTTTTAGCGTTTGTTCAAATGCTAAAAATGTTACTAAAAATATTAAAATGACGCATACGATAAACCACCGTTTTTCCAAAAGCCATAGACCGTATTTATTAATTGGTCGTAGAATTTTCACCGGGGCCATTTAAAGAATCATACTTTACTCTTGAGCTTAATGTGTTGTTATAAATTTATAAACCCGTGATTTAACAAGCATTGTAACAAAGGGGGATGTGATTTTTTTCAATAATGGCACAGAAAAGACGGCTTTGTTTATTTGGCGCAGGAGTCTTCGGACCAACATGTCTTTCGGCAAAAAACCTTCTGAGGGATAATACTTTGAGGGCAAATCTCCAAATCTCCAAGTAAGGGCCTCAACTGAAGAGTATGGATTGTACCTTGCAATGTATCCCAAATCTCTTTGTCTAAAAGTCAATTCAACATCTTCTTCCCCCCAATAACGAATTTCATTCCATGGAGCTTTAACTGCTATCTGTTTTTTAAGAGTTGTGAGCATTCCGCCAACATAAATATATTCATCCCAATCTTCGTAGTCTAACTTTGCGATCCCGTAAGGCACGTCCAGAGTCTTCCCGCCATAAGTAATCCAATCGCCTGTTCTTAGGCCGCTACCACGAAGAGTTTGTTTAACACACATAAGCTCAAAACAATTGCCATACTTTTTAACCCCTGAAAACCAATTGTTACCAAGCACTATCCTGTCGTGCATGATGCATAGGTTTTCGTATTTTGCTTTTTGGACAATTAGATTCTTTTTTTTAGTTATCCATCCCTTGTCGTCTCTTTCTTTGAATGGAATGTAGGTAAAGTTTTTTTCTTTTCGGTCAAAGTATGTTCCGCAAACGATTATTTCGTAATTGGGAATTTTCTGTTTGTGGATTGCGGCAATTATTTCCTCTATCCAATCATTTCTTTCGCCCTTTGTGATCATCCCAAATGTCCACTTGTCTATTGAGTCACCAGGGGTCTTAGTTGATTCAATCTTTTTGCAGACAAATCTAAAGATTCCCTCCTCGTCGCCTTTTGGCATTACCGGTTGGCTCGGGGCGTTTTTTACAAACCTCTCGAGTTCTTTTGTTCTTAAGTTCTTCAGTTCTTTAGTTTTTATAGGTCCATGGAAGACTATGTCGTACTTACCCATCCACAACCACCACATCTGTTCTTCTAGTTTTTTCAAGTTACACTCTTTATTTGGTTGATAATCTATTACTAAATAACCATCTTTTTTAACCAGGTAAAGCCACTCCTTAAGAAGGATCGGAACAAACTTTGTGGAGTTTAAATTTCCATAAGAATAAACTAACTCTTGAGAATCCTGTTCAAACTCTCCGGTTGGGTGATATAACTGATTGATTTCTTGATACCAATGCTTGGCACCTTTTATTTGGGGTTTTAAAGATAGGTCTAGAATTTGCATATTTTCTAACTCAATACAAAGAATAGCTATTTTTCTAAGCAAAACGCAATATGAGAAAAAGGATAGAAAAAGGGTCTTTTAACTTTTTTGGTTTTCCACCTCCTGATTGGTAACCTTTTAAATAATGTCTCCCACTGAGAAGATGTTCTGAATGTGAATGGTATCAACATATTTTTATAGTAAATTTTACCAAGAATATAATCACATAATTTACCCACAAGAGTTGGTTGCACTTCAAATAGCAGTACCTTCTTGCTTACTCTAAGCGCTTCTCTTAATAGTATTTCTTGATCATCCCAATCTGCGTGGTGCAGAACATCATTAAGCATAGCGGTATCAAAGCTGTTTTTGGGTAACGGTAGTTTATCTTTATATGCCATCTTCACAAACTTTATGTCTCTTTTCAGGTAGTTTTTTATGTCACACCCAACTATTTTTATTTTAAAGTAATCGGCCAGTTGCTTTGACACTATGCCTGTCCCGCAACCTACATCCAATACTCGGTCATTTTTTGTTAACCAGTTTTTGTAGGTTTCTACAATCAGCGAGCCTCTGAATTCTTGAGTAGTACTATAAGCGCTAAAACGAAAAATATTTTTCACCACACTAGCTAGAATTGTAACATCCTAGAGCTGCTTCTAAATAATTTAGAAGCACTAGCTCATATCAAAAGACTTTGGGGAATTAACTATTATCTTGGAAGTAATATCATTTTGCTTGCCATAAGTAAGCACAAAATTCTTTTTTGATGAACAACAATTGTCTTTCATAAAAACGGTCAATAATCTTTATATCACGTTCGGACCACTCTAGCGTATTGCACTCCCCAATACCCAGATACGGCTTAGTATGATCTTGTTCAAGAGAGGGTACCTCCGTCCATGTATGGATGTATACCTTTCTTCTGTCTCCACCTTGCTTTGCCAACTCTATCGGGTAACCTGCTTCATAATACCAATACGGCATCCATGCCCATGTATTTATACCCACTTGCCGGGGCTCAATTAGTCCACGGTTAACTTGTTGAGCTGATCTTTCCCAAGCCCAACCTATACTCTGATAGTCTTTTCTTGCCCAGTGTAGCCCGATCAAAACAAGCGTTAGCGTAATGGCCAGTGTGCGAAACGGGCTAAGTGGCGCTTCTCTAAAAACGATAGCAAAAATAAGGATTGCTAGTGGAAATAGAGCAAACATATACTCAAAATCTAACCCGGTGTCGTATATCATTAACATAAATAATTGAAAAATGAGAGATAGCCAGAAAAACAAAGAAAAATAAGCGTCAAGTGATACTAATTTTTCCCTGTGCCGAAATACAAAAGTATGTATAAAAACAGCCAGAACTATAGCCCAGAAGACCCAAAGTCCGAAGGCGTCATGTGCTGACTCGTGATAAAGAAAAAAGTATGCTGCGAGTTGTTTTTGAAATATGAAACCCGCAACTACAAGAGCGCCAATCAACAGTTTATTGTTAAAAAAATTCTTAATTTTTTTAAGCTCGAAAAACATTAAGTGTGATTTATAAATCATTACCCCTCCTGCAAAAATTGCTAATGGAATCGTCGCGTAGGATAAAAAATACAGAATCACTCTAAGAAAGTAACTATTGCCACTAACATAACGATATAGGACATGACCCCAAGAGAGTGGTCCAATTAACGGCAGATAAATCCGCCAGTATACCCCTTCAAGTCTCCATCCATGATCTTGAATTATCTTTATATAGATGAGTGCAAAAAGCACTGAGCCTATAAATAAGGTGCGCAATAGGAAGCCTTTGCTTTTTTTGATAGTTTCTAAGGATGGAACTTTAAGCATCATGACAAGTGGTAAAAGAATTGTGAAGAGTAGAAGTACAAAAAGACAAACACGGTAATAATAGCCAATATATGAATGATAATAAGTTGCCACATATTTTATGTTTGGAGGAAATAGGTGGCGCTTGGTTTCTACTAAGTGGTTATACACATAGTAATATTGTCCTGAGGTAATGTTGTCCCCAACAATCAGCCAGTAATAATAGGCAGAAAAAATAAACAGTGCTGGAATAGCAATTGCGAGCAAATGCTTAAAATAAAACTTCCTATCATAATACGATTTTATGACAAACACGATAAATAAAGAGATTGGCATGACAATACCAAAGTTTCTAATTAAAAACGCAAACATGCCGAACGCACTCGAGCAAAAGGCATCCCGCCAAGAGTTTCTTTTTATAGCCCAAATTCCAAAAAGCAAAGAAATCAATTCGAGAGAAAGATGAGGAATATTGGTCATGAAAGTGAATACAAAACGCAGAAGATGGGGAAAAACCAACAACGTGGTGGTAAAAATTACTGACTTAGTTTGACTTACGTTTAGTTCTCTTAATGTTTTGTAAAAGGCTATGATTCCGAAGAAAAATAAAACTATAACTGATATATGAAGAGTTTTGTATGAAAATCCCAACAAATAACTAAATAGGGCTCCCCACAATTCTTGTAAAATGAAGCTTGGTACGACGGCTGTGTGGTTTTTAAGAATGCCTGATTGAAGAAAATCACGAACTGCGTGATGATAGCCAAAGTCCATATGATAACCGACCTCCCTTAAGGGCAACATAAGCAGAATCACGATCGTGTATATGGTGATGATGAGCAGAAGGCCCTTTTCCATTTTCATAAGCTAAATTGGTTAAAAAATTAACCCATTTTTACTCGGGGCTTTGTAGATAGATCTAGCACAATGAAGAGTATAAAGATATTCGGATAATTATTGCAAACTTGCTTTTTTGTGTGTCTTATAGTATAATGTAGGCTGCAGAGTTGGTCTGCACATTTACACTTAGTTTAGGCACAGGAAAGGATTGGTTATGTTGACGTTGGGCCCTCTTATGGAAAACGGGTTTGAGCAAGGCACAACTTTCATAGCAGCTGAGGCTGCCTTGGAAGGAGCACGCCTCCTGCTTGGAATCCACGGCGCCTCCCCGGAACGCCTGCAAATTGAGTTCAAAGCCGAGGCAGGGATGACACCGCGCACGGTCGCAGATCTCCGGTCCGGAGAGGCTATGAAGCGGATCATCCGCATCAGCGCTCCGGAGGATGCTATCAACGAGGAGGAGAGTGGCTTCGAGGAAGGAACCGGCTGCACTTGGCATGTTGACCCCCTCGACGGGACGTCCAGCTATGCTGCTGGGCAGCGCTACTCAACCATTGGCGTGGCTGTCCACAAGGCGGATCGTGCTCAGTCGGTGGTAATCCTCCACCCCTTCGAGCTGGAGCTCTTGGTCGCCGAGGCCGGAAAGGGTGCTTTCCTGTTCCCTCTCAAGAGAGAAGACAGAGCATGGGGACAGGCAATTTTCCTGACCTTTTCTGACCCGAGTCTTCCAATGCGACTGCGTCTGCCTGCCGAGGCTAGCCTTGCCGGCGGGTGCGTCTATTTGGACGCCTTGTTCAATGGGAAGACCGCTTCCCGAAAGCTGGATCTCATGGGGAGGCTCACGGAGCTCTCAGGTGACAACCTGGGTTTCCGGATGACCGGAAGCAACATTGACCAGCAGCGGCAGGTTGCTGCGGGGCGTGGCCAGCTTACGATCACCGACGCCGTCGGGGGCTTCTACGATCTGGCCGCCGGCGCCTTGATCCTCCGGGAGGCCGGCGGAAAGATGGTTGATGGTCAAACGGGAGGACCCGTTACCGAACAGACCCAGGTCGCCATTGGTGGGCCCAGCGGGCTCGTTGACCAAGTCCTGCCGATCGTCCAGGAATGTTACCGCGGCTACGCCGGTTTCAAGTAACATTCCCTTCAGACCAACCGCAACCCGCGGAATTCGTCAATACGACGGAGACCGCGGGTTTTTCATTGCTTAAAATAATGCAATGCTGTAAAACAATTTAATGCAGGATAGCAGTATTAAGGAGCAGATTGGCAAAGGTCGAATAATTACCCACAGAGGGCTTGAGCCTGCAATGCCTAATGCCCCAAGCGAGAGCAGTTATGAAGCTTTTCGAGGCCAGTTGGCTCGTGGGTTTGGCGGCATTGAGTTTGATCCGAACCCCACAAGGGACGGCATTATTGTTATGCATGATGCCAACCTTAAGCGCCCCACAGAAGGCCGGGATGAGCGAAGTGTTGCTGATTTGATGATAGAAGAAGTACTTCGCATTCCCCTTGTAAATGGCAGAATCCCGACTTTTGATGAGGTGATGGATCTTATAAGAAATAGCGTGTCCACAGTCAGTGCTCTCCACTTGAAGGCTAGGTTTCAGACGCCAGAAACCCTAGAAAGAATCATGGCTGCGTTGCGTAAATATACGGATATGTTTGACAAATTCATTGTCTTTGATGTGAAGCCGGAGACTGTTAGAACATTAAAAGCAAGGTTCCCCGCGATTCGGCTTGCCCCTTCTGTTGCGCATCCGCATGACATTGCTCGTTATAACGAAGTTGTAGGTGGAACACTTTGGAGTGTTGAAGAAGCACTAGCATTGAGAGCCGAGGGCTTGATTGACGGCGTTTGGGGAGATGAATGGGACAAAACAGGAGAAAACGGAACTTCAAAACTTCTTTATACCCCTGACTTTTTTAAGAAAATGCACGATGCAGGACTTTTTGTAGCCTTGGTCACGCCAGAGCTCCATGGCACTTCCCCTGGCCTTTATGGAGGAGAGTCGCATCCGGATGCCAAAGATGTACCTACACTAATGGCACGTATCAGAGAAATAAAAGCCGCTGGAGCAGATTATTTCTGTACCGACTACCCCGAACAGGTTGCTTTGCTTTAAGTCTTCAGGATCGGTTGTCGCCAACACTTCAATTCTCTCGAGACTCCTCATCCACACCGCCTACATTACCACCATATTCCCGCCCGGGGTTTGCTTTATTTTACGAGGACAAACATTGCACGATCGTGCAATGTTTGTCTACCGACCAATATTATCAGTTTCCAAAATCAATACCCATTCCTCTATTCCAATACTGGAAATATATTTTCTTAGGGCTTTTGTGCAATCCTTTTTGCTAACCCAAACGCTTTTCTGCCAAGAAGTAAAACCCCAGGATTTTAGGTTATGTCTCAACAAATCTCTGGCCGCTCTTCTTTTCTCTGGTATGTCAAATATCACGACTCTCCATTTACGATCCCATTTTTCCCCCGGGCTTTGGAGCTCGGCAATTACTGCTTTCTTTCTTCCTTTATCCGTTAATCTTAAGATCAATTCTTCGTCTTCGATCAAATCCACAAATCCGCCCTCACGTAGCCTTTGCAAAGCCTTGGCCAATGATGCTTTTTTCAAAGGATAATCCCAGCCGTAGCCATACGCGTAGTGGTTTCGTTTGGACATTAAATCCTCGAGTCTTACGAGCCCGTCAATAGACTTTTCCAAGGTCAAAAGAATTAAGTTTGTGACCTTACTGCGCTTTTTCTCAGGCAAGTTAGGCATATGAAGCTAGGACATTTATATCACGATCGTTATATGTTTGTCCACATGACTGGAGACTATGTTCGAGCGGGGCGCATTTCAATGACTTGACTAAGACACAAAAAAGTCCCATAATACACACATGGCAGAATTAATTACCCCTGTTGAGAGAAAATATGCAGGCATTCAACTTAGTGGCCTTAAAGCGCTTCGAGAAGGTACTATTCCTGAATTTTCTGGTTTCCCTGATAGCTTAAACAATCGCTACAATGCTTCATTTGTATTCACCCCAAACTCAACTGCTCAATTTGAAGAAAGAGTCGCACAACCACTCGCAGCGATTGCAGATCAAGCTGGCATTGGGCTTTATCTTGCCTCAAGAGATTTTTGTGTTCACTCCACACTCCTTGAGGGCGCGTGGGAAGGGGAGGATCAGGCAGTAAAACAGGCTTTGTTCGGACAAATTCACTCTGCGGAAGCGATCGGCAAACTTGACCTCTTGGTAGGCAAAAAGATCGAATTTCAGTACCTTTTAATTGGAGGCAACACGGTACTGACAGCTGTAAATATCCCAGAATGGGTACTAGCAGCTCGAGCTCAACTTAATGATGTGTATCGAACTCATGGGTTAAAACCTTTGAGTATGGACAATATACTTCATATAACTGTTGCTCGGATGACACGTTTGCCAGAAGGAGACAAAGAAGAAAAAATCAAAGCTTTCCAGGCTTATAGGAAAATGGCTAGGGACTTAAGACACAGTATATCAGCAAGTCCACTTATACTTGAAGTTGGAGCTGTGTCTACTGTTCCTCCGTTGGAGTTACTTCGTATTGCCGCTTGATTCTTCTACGATATATTTGTCGCCTTTGACTGAGGGGATTTTTACGACTGTATGGACACAATCCTCAGTTGCTTCAAATTCTGCTACCTCTCCAGGTTTTATCCAAACAATATCCCCCGCCTTAAAGGTTTGACCATTTAGCTTGCACTCACCAGAAACAACGATTGTTAGCTCGTCGGCAATTTTATGGTAATGAGCCCCTTCATTGTCCCCTTTTTTATAAATCTTGACTGCCACTTCGCAATCTTTAGTTTTGATAATAGTTGGTTCAAAATCCCCCACAAACCAACCTTTGGTAAATGTATTTAATTTAAAAACATCCATGGCTTAAAAGTTACGCTTCAGGCTCAACAAAGTCAATATCTAAATTATATGGATCTTTTTGATATTTCAGATTTTTAATTCTTTTTTGGGTACGTTTGATCAAATGTGTATGAAGATGAGGTTGTGTTTTAATAAGCGAGTTAGTCGCGCGAGTGAAGACATCATACCCTTGTTCTGAATAGTCGGTTATTACGTTGAAATACTCCTCACGCGAATCTTTATCCATCCCTTTGAAACCGGTCATATGCGCTTTTGGAACAAGAAGCAGGTGTTCTGAAACTTCAAGATAATCCCAAATGTCATAAGGATAATTATTTTTAGCAACATAGAAGTTTTTAAATGTTTTAACAATTGATTCTGGGATAGGGTTGCAAAAATAGCACCCCTCCTCGGTTTTTCTAGAGTTTTGATAGGTTACTTCCTTTGACGTCGTGCGATACATTGTTTACTGGGTAATTAGCTGAAGTTCTTTTCAAAATACTCCAAATCTTTCGGAGTACCAAGGCCCCAGACTTGGGGAATAATTGCTACTTCGACTCTGTGGCCTTTTTTAATTAATCGATCGTAGACGGGGGCCATATAAAATTCTTTCTTCCCTTCTGCTCCGTACATTTCTCCTTTTTCAATCATCTCCTCGGCCTCTGCAACAAAAACACTTCCTTTTGAGAAATAGTATCCGCCTATGTTTGCGTACGCACCTTGAGCAGCCAGGGCTGCGTCTTTTTCACCGACTGCTGAGGCTACATTATTCTCGTCAAACAATGTGTAGCTCCATTTAGGTTCGTTGTCTGGCGGTTCAAAGACTGGGATTATACCTGCAGTCTCGGGATTTCTGTTTTTAATTGCTTCATACAGCGGAGTTCCGTCAAAGTAGTGGTCTGAGTCGGAGACTATAATGTCTTCGTCTGTGTTTATAAATTCTTTGGCAATAAGCACTGTTTCTGCGGCGCCTCGAGTTATCTGGTCAACAAATAAGACATTTATATCTTCTGCGAAGATTTTTTTAAGTTCCGTTGAGATATTAAATTCCTCTTCGTGGTCTCGTCTGCATATAAAAATAAGTTTACTTGAAGGCACTTGAAGCGAAGACAGGGAATCTAGTGCCCACTTTACCATGGGTTTCCCGAGGATGGAAATAAGAGGTTTTGGGTTCAAGTATTCTGGATTTTGATCGGCTGCTTCTAAAAATCTTGAACCTCGACCGGCCATCGGGATAACTACAATCATTTTTCTAAAAATTCGCGCAGATCTTCCGGCGTACCCAAGCTGCGCATCTTCTCCTTATCTATGGGATAGATCATAATTTTTTTGTTTGATAATATCAACTCATTATAAACGGGACTTACAAAAAATTCGTCATTCACTTTAACGTCTTTTTCTATCATACTTCCCGCAGCTTCAACAAACGACTTGCCTGTTTTAAAATAATAAAGACCAACTGTTGCGTTGTCTGAGATTACTCGTTTTTCCGCAACCTGCATTACATTTCCTTTTTTGTCTGCCAAAGCGTAGCTCCATCTTGGGTGGTTTGATTCAAAAGTCATGATAGCACCGTCGAGTTTGTTTTTCCTCGCAAATCTGATGAATGCATCTACTTTTGTATCAACTAACTGGTCTGCATTGGCAATAAGCAATTCGTTGTCGTTGTTTATAAAATCAACTGCCGTTAGTACCGTACAGGCTGCGCCTTTTGTGGGGGTGGTAAGTTGGACACATTCATAGTTATTACTGGTTGCATTAGAAAAAATTTGATAGAGACCAAATTTTTCGTAATGTTCCTGCCGGCAAATAAGAATGAATTTGTGGCCCAACTTTGGCTTTAGGTTTTCTATAACTGCCTGAATCATTGGGCTGCCGTTAATATCAATTAATGGCTTCGGGAAACTATATCCGGCCTTTATAAAACTAGTGCCTGCGCCGGCAAGAGGAACTACAATGTTTAGTGTTTTTGCCATTTAGATAATTCTTGACTTTGTAAAAAGAGACAAATCGACTTCGTGGTAGCCCTTGACTGGTATTACCTTTGCACCAGAAGACTTTGCGGCCTGAATGCCGTGCGGGGCATCCTCAACGATGATTGCTTCTTTGGGGGAAATTTCTAGCTGTTTGAATGCTGCCAGATAAATATCCGGGGCGGGCTTGGCCGCAAACCCTTCGTCATTGCCTATCACTAAGTCGAAAAAATCCATAATTCCAGCATATCTTAGCATGTTTACGACAGAGTATTTTTGTGCATTTGAGCAACAGGCTAGTTTATATCCTTTTGTTTTTAGTTGCGTAAGCATAATTTGTTTTTCGTGGCTTGGTCTGCAAAGTTGTGCGACCTTTTCGTCGGTATACTTTCTTTTCATTCTCTTGATTATTTCGTGGAGTTCTAGCGGGAGTCTTTTCTTCTCGGAAAGCACTTTTAATTTTTCGGCTGTGGGTAACCCGTTGTAAAAACCCATGTGTTCTTCCCTTGTTATCTCAAAACCAAAGAGTCCAAGTGCGTCATTCAGCGCTTCGTAATGCCAGTCGGTTGCGTCAACTAAAACTCCGTCTAAGTCAAAAATTATTGCTTTGATCATTTTTTAATTACTTTGGGAGTAAGTTGCAGGCTATTGACATATATACTCCTCACAAATATGCTACTAATATACCATTATGTTCCCGGTATTGAAATACGAAACACCCTACAATATGTTTTGGCTGGTTGCAAGCGAACTGGTATACAAACTGGCGATTACCTACAGGTGGGTCTCCGGAAAACGTTACAGAGTAACTCTGTCCGAGCTGGCAAGAATCATTTTTTTGACAAATAGATGTTCCCTGGGTTCTTCTCAAATAAGAAAAGTTCTTGAATCAGGTGATTGCCTAAAAATTTACCTGGATACTTACTCAAACCCTTTCCACTTTCGGAAGAAAAACTATTGGACAATGCTTTATATTTTGGGTGAGAATTTCTCACCCATTAGTTGGCACTACTATGAAACGCCTCAAACACCGATTTCCAAAAATGATATCGTCGCAGATTGCGGCGCGGGGATCGGAACTTTCACTCTGTCCGCTTCTAAAAAAGCAAAAAAAGTATATGCTATCGAACCTTTTGGGGAGTCCCTGCAACTTCTAAGACTTACTTTTAAGAATAATAAAAGAGTCACCATACTGCCCATCGCCGTCGGCGCCAAAACCGGGAAAGCTTATATGGGAGGAGAGGTTTTTGGAGGAGGCTTACAAAATTCTCCCGACGGAGGTTCTTGCGTCTCCGTTACAACAATCGATAAACTTTTCTACGACCAAGGCAAAAGAATAACTTATCTAAAAGCAGACTTAGAAGGCTCCGAAATAGAGATGCTGAAAGGCGCATCAAAAACGATCAGAGAATACAAACCGAAAATTGCCATTACGACATACCACAAAAAAGATGACCATATAAAAATAATGAACTCACTTAAAAAAATGAATCCCAGTTATAACTTTAGTCTTCGGGGAATTGACTGGAGACATGGCAACCCAATCATGCTTCATGCCTGGTAGAAAAGATCAATCACCCACTCTGACAAGCTTATTGTCTTGCCAGAGATATTGCAGGTGCAATATGGAACTTGGCGGCAAGTTGTAGTTTGTTACTGCTTTTTCAAGCTCCTTTTTGTCGGTAAAAAAACCAAAACCCATATTATCTGACTCTTTATAGCCTTGGCTCCCGATTTCAAATAAGAATCCATCTTTCAAAAAACTTTTAGGTATTTTTCCGGAATTGTAGTACAAAACCATTAGGGTATATCCCGAACCTTGCTGAAAAGGAAGCATGTTTGTATCTGCCCAATAGTTTTTATCACTAGTAATATAAAAAACGTTCTTTTGACTGCTCAATGTGGGGAGCTGCTCTGCCAACTGGAACATCAAGCTTTTCCTTGTGTTGCTTAGCTTGACCTGCTCTTCGATAGCCGCTTCTATTGTGTTAGTATGCCACAAGATGAAAAGCGAGGAGAGGGGCACGATAAAAACTAAAAATCCTAGCTTGCCAATAATTTGTCTAAGCCTAAGAAGAAACCATGCCAGCAAGACTGCCCCTCCCGCAACTGGAACATAGTAATATCTTGACTCCAGATACGAAAAGTCTTTGGCAAGAACAATATAGGGAACAAAACTAAAGAGGGAAAATGCCAACCAGAACAAAACAATTTTTGCTTTCTCCTTTTCCTCTTTTCTTAATAATAAAAGGGTCAGAAAAATAATAAAGATAGTTAAAACTAAGGCAAGGACATCTAGAGCTACAGATTGTGCAATCAAGAGAAAGTTTGGAGCATCGGCAAAGAAAGGGTAATTGTCATGAATTACAACTCTTGCAAATTGTATAAAGTAGTTTCCAGGTACATACATTAGGGAAAACGATGTTAAGGGATACAAAATTGCACGGATGAATAACGTCAAGAAAAAGTTTTCGTCTGCGCCGGTCAGATAGAGATTGGAAGTTGTTGTTCTAAGTCTAAGTTCCAGAATTCTATAGCCAACAATCAACAAAAAGGGTAATAAGAACATCCAGAATTGTTTGAAATATGAGAGCATCGCACTTGGGGAGAACTTATACTTCTTAAGAAATAAAGACACTAGAGGAAAGAAAAGAAACAGATATATGCCTGTTTCTTTAAACCAGAGCGAAATATAGAGCAAAAGTCCAGTTATAAGTAACCATTTCGACTTGCTAGTTTCAATGAATTTAAAGAAAGTCAAAATAGACCAAAAGATAAAAATGCTAGATCCGACCGTACTTATCGCAATAACAGACCAGGTCACAGTGCCATGGGCAACACTATTTAAAGCAAAAAGCGACGAACCCAGGATCGCGGCAGTGTAGTTATTGTTATATTTCCTAATAAGAAAAAAGACCAACATTGTCGCAATAATGTGTAAAACCAGTGCAAATATTGCTATTGGGAGGTTTTGAAGGGGATAAAATTTTGCAAATAAGTAAAAGATAAAACTTGAAACGAACCGGCCTTTAACAATAAGAATGTCAATTGGTTTGAAGGTCTCAGGAAAAACCGATTTTATACCCTCTGAGTAAACAAGTCCCATTCCGTTCCATTCATCCTGCTGGTAAAAAGTTTGGGTAAGCTTATAAAAAACGACGAGAATTACACTCGTAAGAATCAAAAAAGCCAGTATGTTTTTGTTTAGTGATATTTTTCTAACCATAATGAAAGCGAAAGCATTGAAAAAAGTTCATTGCTGTTTACTTTGTCTACTGCTTTAACATTATCAAAAATACCCAAGTCACGGAACTTTTTTGTTGATAGCTGCTCGTTTACAAAAGTTTTCATGCTGCCCTTAAGCCACTTATTGATCGGCATTATAAAGCCTCTTTTTTTGCGGTTTATTATTTCGTCTGGCAGTAGTTTTTTGTTTTTTAGGATCTGCTTGAAAATATGTTTTGTTTTAAAATTTCTTATCTTTAAAGACTGGGGCATTTGGGCAGTTAGCTCTAACAGCTCGTGGTTTAATAGCGGCGCACGAACTTCTAAAGAGGCACTCATAGATGCTATATCTACTTTGTATAAAAGATCCTCAGGCAAATATGAGTTTATATCAAAGTTTAATGCATTATCTAGATCGGAAAGTTTACTGTTGTATCCCCAGAGTGATATTTTATTTCTTCTTTCAAAGTATGGATTGTAATGACCATATTTTTCCTGAAACGGAAGATCAAATGTGTTTGCAAAGAGCCTTGATTTTTCAAAAAGCTGAGCTGGAAATTTTGCCATACCTCTTAAAATTGGGTGGATGTTTTTATAAAACTCACCGAAGTTGACCACTTTATATCGTTCGTAGCCCGCAAAGTTTTCGTCTCCCCCGTCCCCGCTTAGAGCCACCTTTACTTTTTTGCCAGTCATTTGCGCCAACAGCAGAGTTGGGATGAGTGAGTTGTCGGCAAAAGGCTCGTCGTAGTAGTCGTAGAAACTATGCAGTGTGTCTTGCATTAGATTTTGGCTGACTTTTAAGGAGGTGTGATCGGTTTTATAAATCTCGGAGACTGTTTGGGCGTACTTTGTTTCGTCGAATTCTTCTTCATCGAAGCCGATACTGAATGTTTTTATTCTATCTTTGGAAAAGTTTGCCATCAAAGCAACGATACAACTTGAATCAATGCCCCCCGATAGCAGCGCGCCGATGGGAACATCTGAGACCATTCTGCCTTTAACGGAATCTGCAATCTTTTTGAAAACTCTCTCTTCCCACTCATCTTCTGATAGATTTAATTTTTTCGAGAAATCTAGTTCCCAATACTTAGTAATTTTCAGTTCTCCTTTCTTAAAGACAAAGAAAGATCCCGGGGGAAGTTTAAAAACGTTTTTGAATCCGGTTTTTGGGGCCGGTACATATTGAAAGGTAAGAAAGGCATTGATTGCCTCCGGGTCGGGTTCGGGTTTTTCCGGGAGGATGGGGAGCAACCCTTTTATCTCAGAGGCAAAGGCAAAGTTCTTTCCGTCCCAATAATACTTTAGTGGTTTTTCACCGAGCCTGTCTCTGGCGCCAAAAAGAAGGTCTTTTCTTTTATCAAAGATAACAAACGCAAACATTCCGTTTAGTTTTTTAACACATTCGGAACCCCACTCTTCGTATGCATGGAGAATCACTTCTGTGTCTGTGTGAGAACTAAATTTATGTTTGCCTGCAAGTTTTTTGCGAATCTCCTGGAAGTTGTAAATCTCACCGTTATAAACAATACAAACAGTTTTATCTTCGTTGAACATTGGTTGATGACCTTTTGGAGAAAGATCAATTATTGCGAGTCGGTTACTTCCTAGTCCAGCATTACTGTCGACATACACTCCGTTATCGTCTGGTCCTCTGTGGTTTAAAACCTGAAGCATTTTTTGAAGGCGTGTTTTATCTCCGTTACCCCAATAGCCTGCGATGGCGCACATATTTTTAGATAATCCTCCGAAGTAAATTGAAAAGCCAAAATTTAATCTTTGGTGGAATTATGACCATACTAACCATTTGTAAAAAATTATAAAGCTTGTCTGTAGTAGTCATCTCATACCCCCCGATCTCAAGAAACGCTTTTATGCGAGTATATAGGGCAAATTGTTCCTGGTATTTTCCTTTGATAATTGAGCTTGAGTCATTGTGCGTTCTGAGCTTCAGTAAAATGGCTGACATATTTGCAAACTTACAAACATTTCCAATTCTGAAGTAAAGGTCAAGATCTTGACTTAGCGGAATTCGCTCATTGTATCCGCCAACTTTCTCAACATCACTTTTCCTCCAAATTGTGGCTGGGTGAGCAAAAGGACTATACCGAAAAATAATTTTCCTCGCTTCACTGTCTGCAAGCGGATACTTTCGCACGTTTAATACCTTCAGGTCTTTATTGCAGATTTCTATGGCTCCGCCGCTAACTCCAACTTCAGGATGTTTTTCCATAAACTCATATTGTTTTTCAAGTCGATCCGGATAACTCCAGTCGTCTGCGTCCATACGAGCAATATATTTCCCGCGAGTTATTCTCAGGCCCTCATTTAGGGTTTTAGTCGTTCTTAGGTTTTCTCCGTTCCGTTTAGAAACAATCCGTCTATCTTGTTGAGCATACTTTTGGATTATTTTCCAGCTTCCATCTGTAGAACAATCGTCTACGATAACAAACTCGAAATCTTTAAACGTTTGACTCAAAATACTAGTAATTGCTTCATCTAAGTACTTTTCTCCGTTATACACAGGCATCAAAACCGATATTTTAACTTTGCTCACATTGTGAGAATTCTAACATTTTCACCAGAATTCAGGTAATATCAACTATATTCTATGAACTTGGAAGGCAAAAAAATAGTTATCGTTACTCATAGGTCGATAATGCCTTGTATACCCGCGGGCGACTTAAAAAGATTTCTGCTTGCGCATGGGTGTAAGGACTTACTATATATTACCCATCCCCTTCTTTTACTTGAGGAGTCCTACAAACTGCAATCTGAGGCAGAAGTTTATAGCGTTGGCAGTTCTTTTAGGAATTTTAAGGCATTTCACTGGAGAGCTCCGGAGCCCATTCTTTATATAAAAGACTTTATTTATACCGTTTTTTGGACGCTTTCGACTGGACAAAAATATGGTGTGTTTTTTGGGATAAACAATTTGAATGCGTTTGCTGGTTTGGTACTTAAAAAGCTCGGAAAGGTAGAAAAAGTAGTTTATTACACGATCGACCTTTATCCGAAAAGATTTGGTAATAGGTTTATAAACTGGGTGTATCACAAACTTGATAAATTTTGTGTTAAGAACAGTGACGAAACTTGGAACGTCTCTCCTTTTCTCGTCGAATACAGAGAGAGAAAAGGCATGAGAGGGTATGACTATTCTAGGCAGTTTACTGTGCCAATTGGGATATGGTTTGACGAAATGGATAGGGTCGCGGAGGACAAAGTAAAAATGACAAAGATTGTGTATGTTGGGCACTTGAAGGCTCTTTATGGCGTTGACTTGGCCGTTCGTGCCTTACCTTTTATTAAAAAAGTGATTCCTAAAATAAAACTCGAGATCATCGGGAGTGGGGAACAACACGAGGAACTCGAGAAACTGGCAGATACTCTCAAGGTATCTGATTGTATAAAGTTTTATGGATGGAAAGAAAAAAAGGACGCAGAGAAACTACTCTCGGATGGGGCGGTTGGACTTGCGCCGTTTAATACTGATGTTGACGAGAAAATAAAGAACGCGGATCCGGCAAAAATAAAGGACTATATGGCTCTTGGTCTACCGGTTGTGATGACCAATGCTAGCTTAAATGCAAGCACAATCTCGAAGAAAAAGTGTGGAATTATTGTTGACTATGACCCAGAGTCATTGGCAAACGCAGTAGTTAGGCTTTTGTCGAGTAAAAGACTGTGGTCTCGGTACCACAAGAATGCCCTTTCCTATGTCCAGCAGTTTGATTGGAATAATCTTTTTTCAAAAAACATCTCTCGTCTTGTATAGAATTAACTTGGCGCCATAGAGTGCCTTCTGAAGATAGACTTTTGTGTGACTCGCCAGATTGTATTCTTTTTTGTATTTTTTTAAGAAAGCGAAGGTTTCTCTGGAAGTTATTTTTGGGATTTGTATCGACTGATTTCTAGACGGTCTGCACCAAAATTTTAAGAAAGTGGAATCTGAGTAGGTCATGACTTTAAATCCGGTTTTGCTCAAAAGTAAACATAGATTGTACACGGAAAAGGTTTGCAGGTGTTCTTTGTGTAGAAACATATCCAGATCAAAATTGCCGGAGGGTTTTAGGATATTTGGAACCTCTAGGTAGAGCTGTCCGCCTTTTTTAAGCACTGCTTTGACTTTTTTAAGGAAAGTCTTGGGATCGCTTGTGTGTTCCAAGACGTGGCTGCACCAAACGATGTCGAATTTTTCGCGGGTATCAAATTCTTCCAGGGTTGTTGTATGGATGGGAATATCGAAAAGTTTCTTGCCATGCTGGCTGGCTTCTCTTGACGCCTCGACGCCTTGAACTTGGCAACCGTGGTTCTTTTCAAAGCAATAAAGAATTTCTCCATAGCCACAGCCGACATCTAGAACATTTTTGTTCCCTAGGTCCGCGGACAACATACTGAGCGCGTTAGCCACCCGCTCACCGGCCTCCTTAACAAGAAGGGACTTACTTATGAGTTTTTTTCTATAGGCAAAGTTAAGAGATTTTTTGAAGTATCCATCGTTCTTGTAGTACTGTTCTGCGGCACCCTCATTTCGTGAAATAAAAACCAGACCACAGGTTGGACACAAGAAGTTGGGAGCGATACAAACCTCTGGACTGAGAGGTTTGAATCCTTGTTTATTTGAACAAACAGGACACTTCATCCCATTTTTCCTCTGTTGAATTTCTGGTAAAGGTTAACAAACTGTCTTGCCCTGTTGTGATATGTGTGTTTTGCTAAAACTTTCTTTTTTCCAGCTTTTATAATCGGCAATCTTTTTTCAGGATTTTTAATATAGTAATCAATCTTATCAAACCAGTCTTTTGTGTTTTCACCGATTACCAGTTCTTTTTCAGTAAAGTATTTACGAAGCACACCTACGTTGTCGCAAATCTCAAATCCGCCGGAGGCGATAATTTTAAAGGTTCTTTCGTTGAAATCGCATCCCAATCTCCTTTGGTGCTCTTCGTGAATGTTGAGGGAGATCGTCGAAGAAGAATAGACCTTCCGTTCATCATTTTCTCTAAGCACAGTTTTGCGAACATGTTTCAGAGGTTCGATATTAAAGTATTGACCAGCTTTTTGAACATAGCCTTTGATTTTGCTTGAAAAATTCCAATCATTTCCGTATATTCTGACATCGTATTTTTTCTTGAGAGGAAATAAGTATTGGCGAAAAATCTCTTGCTTGTCAGGAAGATTATTTCCAACAAAAGCAATATTAGCAGCAAAACTTTTATCATAATTATCGAAGTATGTTTTCTTGTTCGCAGCTAAGAGTATGGTTTGGTGTGAATATCCAGTTGTTTTTGTAAAGCCGTTTATTAAAGGGTCGCCTTGCTGTATCCAGCTAAAAAAGATGTCGCCTGCTTTTCCTTGCTTTATTAACGAAACTAATTTGTTATCTGACTCAAGATCCCCTCCTCCATACTGATTGTTAACTTTCTTCCAAGTATATATTTGGGTGAAAAAAACCAAACCTCTCTTTCTCTGCTTCCAAACAGCTTCCAGATCTAAAAACTTGTGGTTATAGTGTGTGAGAGAAGAAATAAAAATATCTGGCTTGTAGTCTTCCAATACTTTTTTTGAGTCGTCGTTTGACGTCAGTGGTCTAAATTTGTATCCCAGGTCAGTAAACGCGTCTTTGTAACCTTTATAAATAAATCTTGCCGCATAAACTGTTTCGAGACTTGGAATTTGGTAGAGAATCTTAAGAGGCTTTTTCACTTGGTTTAAATTTTCTAAATGGTATATTATTGTGGCACAAGTGAGCAATACCATATATGACGTGTTAGTTGTCGGTTCGGGACTTTCGGGGGTTCATGCTACATATCCTTTGGTCGAAGCAGGCCTCAGGGTTGCGATGATTGATGGGGGTTTGGATGCCAATAAAAGAGATGGTGTAGAGAAAGCGCCTCGCGTAATTGGTGCAAAAAGCAACGCTTTGGATATTTTAATGAAAGGAAGTTTTGCTTTTAACAAGACTTACGAGCTCTTAAGTGTAAAAAGCAATATAGAGATAATTCAGACTTTGGCAAAAGGCGGACTTTCTGAGTTTTGGCATGGACTTTCAGATTTTTTGACCGACGACGAGCTTGTCCAAGCAGGACTCTCTCCGGACCAAATAAAAGAGGAGTATAAAGTTGTTTCGAAGTTAGTAAACCTGGACACAAGTCCAGAGCTTGATGTCCACGGCAAACTGCTTTTAAAGAGATCGCCGCATGGGGTATATCGGTTGCCAGTGACCTATCCCTATAGAACTAGCGAGGTTGTTAACAAGTTAAAGCATCACAGGAACTTTACTTATCTTCCAGGCCAATTAGTATTAACCGTAAAAGAACGGAACAGGATGGTTGAAGTCGGAATCAGACCAATACAACCGGATTCCAACCCGAGACAATTATTACACGGCCGTACAAAGAGTGTCCGAGGGAAATATGTAGTCCTGGCCGCTGGGGCTATTAATACAACGCGGATTTTACTGCGAAGCAAAAATTTGTATAACCACAAAACAACGTTTTTAACCAAAAACCACTCAATGATTGTTTGTTTCCACCCGCAGGTGTTTTTTAAAAGTGGTGAGAAAGTTTTGATAAATCCTGGACAGTTGGGGATTATAAGCAACGATTTGGGGCAGAAACTGGGGGCATTTGTACAGCTCTATAGGGCAAATCCATTTATGCTTTCAAGCGCGGTTCAATACGTTCCGCTGCCAAGACCCATCGCGACAATGTTGCTTTCTCTATTTATGCCTTCCCTGGTAATTGCCGACGTTCGTTTCCCGGCTTTTGAGACTAAGAATAAGTTTTGCCAACTAAGGCGCGAGAAAAATGGTGGTGATATTTTGGAGATTGCATTTAGGTTGACTCAGAAGGAGGTAAAAACACAGCGACGAGAACTAGAGGTTGTTTCTAAAACGTTGAGGTCTATTGGTCTTTTTCCTCTTAAGGTTGTGAGTGATCCTGTTACTTCTCACTATGGGGGAGGTGTACCCATTGGAGGGCGTGGAAAATTGGCTACTGATATTAACGGTAGATTAAAAAAATCAAAGCGGATTTATGTTGCCGACTCTTCGACTTGGCGTGCGCTTCCCGGAAAACCGCTTGCACTAACAATGATGGCCAATGCTTCGCGCATTGCTAAAGAAGTTCTTAAAAAACTTAGGAAATGATTACCAAACTGTATAGCTATTGGAGGATTTATGGCCCTAAGCGTTTTTGGGAAAATGTGGTGGGTGAGCTTCGGATGCTAAAGCGAGGCCCCTTACAAAATTCATATAGCCAGAACTCGGAAGATGTTTTGATCGACCGTTTACTTGGAAATAAAAAGACTGGTTTTTATGTTGATGTAGGTGCGTAT
>MHCB01000038.1 GCA_001816455.1 Candidatus Blackburnbacteria bacterium RIFCSPHIGHO2_12_FULL_44_25 | reverse complement strand
ATCTGAAGGTTCCCTTCAGTTTGTACCTGAACAACCAAGGTTGAAAGGGGAGACTAGCGTGATTGGCTATGTTGTAGCCGGAGTGTTGGGCCCCGTTGCCGTCGTCCTACTTGGCCTCTACATAGTAGAGGTTCAAACAGTTGTCCCCTTTGTAATGGTGAATTCTCACCTCCTGAACGGGGGAATCGTGCTCAGCCTTGTGGCTATTGTTTCTGCCCTGTTGGGATATTTCCATGGGGCACAGGAGATCCTGAAGGAGGTCAAAGAATGACTCAAATCTACGACGACGAGGACAACACGGACTGGACCCTGGGGTTAGTCCTAGTTGGTTACGCGGGCCTATGGTTCATCCACCTAGTGGATCTCTTCCACTATCTGGTGGACTTCATTCGTCACCCGCGCCACCGACCGGCCTGAGCCACCCTCCAAACCCGCCCATTGCCCCTGTGTTAGCCAATTCGGCTTATTCCCACCAACTCTAAAAGGGTAGGGAAAACACAGGGGCACATCGTTTCCTCAAGAATGAAGAACCAACATCCAATGTCTACTGTCTAGGGTCTTTACTTCAATATGAAGGCTTCGTTACATCTCCGCAGGCCACATAAACCTTGGATTGTGCAACAGATTTATGCACATTAACAGCCAAAGGAAGTTGCGCCATCAAGTCATCAAAACTCACATCGAGTGTCGTCTCGGACTTTCCGCCAACCGGAGAAGTAAGGGGGTACTTAACCGCACCAGGCTCCGGACAAGCCCCCATATGAATGTGCGCAGGCTGCGCAACATCAGCAGGAGCTCCAACAATATCCAAGGTAACCACAACCTTTCCGCCAACCTCTTTCAAAGTAGCAGTTCCAGCTTCTCCGGAAGCATTCTGCGTAGCCAAAGCAACAGTCGCCATTTTCGTAAGCGCCACAGGAGCCGGAGCCGGCGTCCTAGCACTCAAAAACAAATACCCTCCAATCGCAACAACCAACGCCGCAGCCAACAAAAACATCGTCCTATCACTCGACGACCGGGAAACTGAAGACGGACGAGAAACAGCCCTCCGAACAGAAGTTCTCTTTGCTCTCTTAGTAGTCTTTCGGCGGGCAGCCATTACAACATCCATCTAAAAACATTTACCCCCTCCCTGTCAACTGATACTCTCCTAATCACAACCAATCAATCTTCCACAATAACAGACTTGTGATAATCTATACTCATGTTTAAAAAACTTCTAACACACCCAATCTTCTGGATATTCCTTCTCGCGCTGGTCCTACGTCTATATAACCTCTCAGAAGTCCCATACGGATTCCATGCCGACGAGGCAAGAGTTGGATGGAATGCATACTCAATCTTAAAAACTGGAGCAGACGATTGGGGAAACAAGTTCACCCTCCACTACAACACTTTCGGAGATTTCCGCCCCACAGGCTACTTCTACCTCACGATTCCTTCACTCTTGATTTTTGGAGTAAACGAATTCGCAGTCCGCTTCCCAGGAGCCCTGGCAGGCAGCCTGACCGTCGTGTCCCTCTATTTCCTCCTCTCCAAGTTATCTCCTAAAAACCCAAATTCCAATGTGCAAGGTCCAATCTCCCCAGCAATACTGGGTGCACTACTCCTCTCCCTCTCTCCTTGGCATATCTCCTTATCCCGCGCGACCTCCGAAGGGGTTGTCGCAATTTTTCTAGCCCTCACCGGCCTAATCTTTTTACTCCGGCTCCTAAACTCCTCAAAAAACCCCCTTTTACCTTTCGTGCTCGCTCTACTTTTCCTTCTTTCATCATATTTCTTCTACCATTCCGCCCGCCTCCTTGTCCCACTTCTAGTAGCAGCTACTACTTTATATATTCTGTGGCCACAACTTAAAAATCACAAACCCGCACTCTTTGTATGCGTAATTCTCTTTGCTGCGACTTTCCTCTTTTCCCTCAATCCGGCAGCCCGTGGCCGCTTCAATCAGGTTGGGATTTTTACAGACCTAGACGTAAAATACGAACTTGACAAGATGCCCTTCGACGAAGGTCCCAACAAAGTTTTTATAGCACGTCTCTTCCACAACAAACCGTCAGTTTACGCAAGGCGCTTTATCAACGAGTACACCCAGTATATAAGCAGCAAATTCTTCCTCGTTCCCAAAGAAGCAAAGCCGGGGCGCTATCAAACCGTTGGAATGGGGATACTAACCTACGTAGAATTTGGCCTCTTGATACTAGGTCTTGTAGCCATTGCACAAAAAAAGCCCTTTACCACCCCTCTTGTTCTTCTGCTTCTACTTTTATCTCCTCTTCCGGGAGCCCTAACCACAGAAGACGCCCCGAACCTCCACCGCTCAGCCTTCATGATTCCATTCCTGGCATCTGTTGAAGCTTTTGGCTTATATGGTGTTTTCAAAATTAAAAAAAAGCCAAAATTAATCACGTCTTTTGTAATCATCGCGCTCACCCTAAACTTTATCTTCTTCTGGCATCAGTACTTTACCCACAACAAAGTAGGCAATACTCTGTCAAGAAACATTGGGGCAAAAGAACTTGGAATTCGCCTTAGTCAACTTGCTCCCGAGTATTCGAGTGTACTAGTTACAAATATCCCCGACAGCCCGTATCCCTGGGTTGCTTTCTTTGGGAAACTTGACCCAAAAACTTTCAATGAAATGGCAAGTATCCGTGACAAAGGAGTTTGGAGTTACAACAACCTAACCTTCACAAGTACCCGCTGCCCATCAAGAGATGCTTTCAACACCCAAACACCACTACCAGGAAAAATACTAGTAGTCGACGCTGAAGCTTGCGAAACCGAAGCCGGAAAATACAATTACGGAGAGGCCGTAAAAATCAAAGAACAGATAAAACGCCCCGACGACACAGTAGTCTACACAATCTGGGCAAGGGAGTAGTGTAAATCTGTGTTACCATACCAAACATGCTTCAAACATTCACTCTTAAAAATGGGATCAGAGTCGCTTCCTACAGAATGCGCTCGTTGCGCTCAATTCACTTAAGAATCAACGTCAAAGGGGGATCGATTCTGGAAGAAAAAGGCCAATCCGGCCTTGCGCACTTTTTAGAACATATGCTAATTCAAGGCATCCCGTCGCTTCCGAATGCGGAGGCAATGTCCGATTTTATCGAAGGCCTCGCCGGAAACTACAATGCCTCAACGGGCGAATTCACAGTTAACTTCATAATCACAGTCCCAAAAACTCATCTAGAAGACGTAATAAAAATAGCCTCGGAAGTCTTTTTTGAGCCTCTTTTCCCAGAAATCTCATTGGAAAAAGAAAGACGGGCAATAACCGAAGAAATAAAACAACGGATGGACAGCCAGGAGTACAAAATCGGCAAGTTCGTCCGCGAAACAAGATTTATAAAAGGAAGCGCTCTAACAAAAGCTGTTGCAGGAAAAGTAAAAGACGTTGCCAAGATAAAAAAAGACGACATGGTCGCATTTTGGCGAAAAATCTTCGTTGCAAAAAACACCTATATTTCAATAACCGGAAACTTCGAACAACCCGACCTGAAGAAGCTATTAAAAACCTACTTTGACCGCTACGAACCAAAAAATCCAAGTCTTACTATTCCCATCTTCAACTACAAAGAGTTAACAAAAAGACAAGTCGCGCTCCGATTTGATCAAAAGCTTAAAAGTAACTATATAGACCTTTCTTTTCCTTCTCTAAGGTTGGAACACGATCTTGTCCTAAGACTCAGGCAAAACATCATCCTGGCAATCCTTGTAAATTTATCAAGAAGTCGTCTGTTTAGACTTCTAAGACACCAAAGAGGTTTAGTCTACGGAATAAATGCCGGGTCCTACACAATAAACGGGCTAGGGTATACCGCAATTACCTCAGAGAGCTCCCAAGAGCATTTGGAAGAAGTTATCTCGCTGATCGTCCAAGAACTATCAACATTTGTTAAGAACGGCCCGACAGAAGAGGAGTTGAAAGTTACAAAAGACTTCCTGTCAAACCAGTGGCTGATGTCCTTTGACCACCCGTCCTCGATCGCAAATTGGATAGAAGGGGACTTGGTTTGGGAAAACAAAATCCACATGCCCGAAGAAATGATTGCGCTTATACAAAGCACCACAATAAAAGACCTGGTAGATTTAATGAACAAGCACTGGGATTTCAAAAAGGTAAATCTTGTAATTCAAGGGGGAATGAAAAACACCGCGGAGAATGTTAAAAAGTACTCTGAGATTTTAAAGAAGTTGTAAAAATGAATCGCCCGCTAAGGATTTGGTGTCCCCAACGGGCGAATGTGCACACAGGCAAGGCGAACGTCAGACGTGTGGGGAAGAGACATTCGGCCCTGCGACAGCATCCGTAGTTCTTCGTCTCAGATAAATTGGGCCTAACGCGCCTTCCTCCGTAGCGGTTTCTCCGCCAATCCCGACCCTATTCCACACAAGCCCGAACGGCAGCTCATCTTCGCTCATGCGGACAAAGCCATCGTCCGTCGGGCCCTGCCGCCAATACTCCCAAGCTACAGGAGTAGAATCATCGCCGAAGAGGCAGCCAAACTTTGGAGCACCCAGCATCTGGCAAAGCTCGGGCGAAAGCTCATATGACGCGTGGTTGGTAACCGAGACCGAGGCAGAAATCCCAAAAGCCCGCATATCTCTTTCGCCACGCAAGGCCATACCAACTAACCCTCCCTGGTTTGCATGAGTCGAGGGTAAGTTATAAAAGTGCACCGCGAAAGGGACAAGCAGTTGGAAAAAGACGCCATACTCGTCGTCCGTAAGCTCAAGCTCCACCCCGTCCCGCTTCAAAGCAAGCCGAAAAAGGGCGCGGGCCGCACTCACGTCGTCGATTACTTTCCAATCCCCCAGCTGCGAGATATGAACGACAAACTCCAAGTCATACTGGAACGTGACTCCTCCGATCTCCACATGACCTTTGTAGCGACTACCATCACTAACCTGCTCGACACGCCGCGTAACCGATACCACCACAACATTCTCCCTTGTTGCCAAATATCTGCAAAAGGACCTAGCTGAACCTGCAAGAGTATAAATCAACCACAATTAGGAAAGCAAACAGGAGTGCCGAGGGCGGGACTCGAACCCGCACGCCCAAAAGGACAAGGGCTCTTAAGGCCCTCACGTATACCGATTTCGTCACCTCGGCTCAAAGCAATTATATCACGCAAACGTTTGACAGGGTTTCACCCTGTCACTCAAGAGCAAGTTCTCCCACCATCTCCGCAGAATCTATCGAAAAATCTTCTACAAACGCCTCATAAGAAAAATGGTCGCGCAACCCCATTCGAGCTCGTTCCTTAAAGAAACCTAGTACAAAACTAGGGTTAATCCACTGAGCATTCTTCCCTCCCAAATAGTAAGCATAACTAGAGTAAGGATAGGCCTTGACAGGGTGGAACCCTGTCATACCGAGTGGGTTCAAATGAATGTATCGCGACAAATGCAAAAGGTATGAATCCTCCCCCACATTAGCTGCTTTATACACCCCTGGAAAAGAGCACCCTGCCGCTCATATTTCTTATTAAAATACATGACATAACTCGTAGCCAGGGCTCGCAAAAACTCAGCCATCCCATCCTTAGTAGCCTGCCTAAGTAGAAGGTGAAAATGGTTCGGCATCAAACAATAAGCTAGAAGCTCCACATCACCATAAAAAGACTTCAACTGACGCAGCCTGACAGGGTGAAACCCTGTCACATCAGACAAGGGGTGTGTAAAATTCGGTTCAACGGGAGAAAGATACTGTTTAATAAAACTCAAGAAAACACGATAATCCTGATCGTCAAGATAAATGTCACGTTTATCTACGCCCCGATTGTAAACATGGTAACAACCACCTTCTACGTAGATCTTCACACTGTTACGCGCGGGCATAATTCATATTATTGACAGGGTGAGACCCTGTCAAGGAAATTCCATGAAGTAAACACACCCATAACACTTGACTTTGACCCCATAGTGTAGTACAATATGGGTTATCTAAAGTTTAGAGATTAAGATTCCCTCAATTATTTGTTTTTGTTACTGGAATCTATTTTTGAATCTTTCAGATCTGCCTGCTTGGTTTCAATCCAGAGCAGGGCGCACATATAAAAGATTTTGCCAAAGTAGGGTAGAGGTGACAAAATCTCTTCAATTGACATATAAAAGACTTTCGAAGATAGCACTATGGGTATTGCTTAGTAGGTTGTTGGGCAGGCAGCTTACTTATCCTGAGAACTTCGGTTCAAAGGGCAGTGCCCAGAACGCTATCTTCGATTGACTTACCCCTTAAACTTCGTTTACCTCGCCAGATAAAAGACCTCAAAAAGTTGAATAAAACCCCATAGTCATATAGAATCATCACTATCCCGCAAGGGAAGCGCCATTTAGCAAAAAGGGAGACCGACCGTGACCGAAGAAGTAAATCGCGAACCCGGACCAAAAGGAGCCAGGATTCCCATGGTAATGGTCATCAACGCAAGGAACAGCTTGACACCGCCCGAAGAGACTGCCCTCCGAGAGTGGCTTGGCGCCTTCCAACCAGAGTTCCACGAGGTACCATCGGTGCCAACAATGCTTCTCCAATCTATCCGAGGAGCACAAGCACACTACGACCTAGTAGTCGTACTCGGAATCTGAGAAGAGCTGACTGCAATAGTCGCCGCCGCCCAAATCCCTAGCGTGCAACTGGCCTATTTTGTCAAACATGCCATGCCGGCAGGCGTCACACATGGCCTGTACAATGTTGCCGCAATTTACCACGTCGTCGGAGGCCAAGCCACCCACCGAGTATGGGAAAATCACGACTTCCGGCAGGCGGAAGGAAATGTGCTAAACCCACCTGTGCAGATCTAACCGCCCAAAGCCAGGGCTGCGACACCAAAAGTCACACCAGACTTGTCGCAGCCCCGCTCACACCCTCCTCTGGACTATGGCTCCTCACCCCACCACCACCAAACCCACTAACCCTAACCCCAACAAGCCTAACCAACTTATTGTTAAAGTAGGGAACCAGAAGTTTTAAACCAAGCCTGCGAGCCTCTTGAAAGGTCAGTAGCCCCTTCGAAGTTTCCTGCGAAGTATGTGTCTCAAACCAGGCATACCGAACGACAACTGTCAACGTTTTACCAAAGATTCCCAAACCGGTAAGTTCTTCAAAAGTCTCCCTCAAAAGCCCAAGAGTAGTATCGTAGATAATCCTTGGGTCCTTTGTATCTTTCCAAAAAGTAGTTTGCCTACCAACAGACTTGACCTCATGCGACTCAAAAACTTTTCGATCGTCACGCCCGTTTGCAAGCTCCCACAAATGCGCTCCGTGTTTACCAAACTGTTCTTTTAGTTTGTATAAATATGTCTGCCTTAAATCCTTAACAGTAATTACTCCCATCGAGAGCAACACTCCTGCTGTTTTAGGGCCAACTCCCGGCAAAACCCGAACAGACATTGGATCAAGAAACCGTTGGACGTCTTTCTTTAAGACAATGGTCAACCCATCAGGTTTTTTAAAATTAGAGGCAACTTTTGAAACCAGTTTATTCGGCCCAATTCCAACCGAACATGTCAAGCGCTCCACTTCCCAAATCTTCTGCTTCATCTCTCTCGCCAAATTCTCAAACCCCGCACAATTTGGCATCTCTACATAACACTCATCCACGGATACCTGTTCGGTAGGGTAGCCATAACCACGAATTACAGAGAAGATGTTCCGGGATACACTGCCATACCTCTTAAAATCACATGGCAAAAATACGCCCTCGGGACACGCCCGATACGCCCAAGAAATAGGCATTCCCGAGTGGATCCCATATTCCCTCGCTTTATAATTTCCAGTAGAAACAACCCCCCGCCCCACCCCTTTTTTAGGATCTGCCCCAACAATAATTGGCCGACCGACAAATTGAGGATTATCCCGTTCTTCAATTGCCGCAAAAAACGCATTCATATCCAAATGCAACACCAAATGTTCGGAAATTCTTCGGGAATCCACAACCCATATTCGGGTATCTTTCGGTAAATGTCAAGTGGTAATTAAGAAGCACTCTCGGGCGTTACAGGCGGCACAGTACAAACTCCAACAGATAAAATCTTCTCATAATTTTCCTTCAAAAAACCATACGCCCGCAAGTTTGATAAATTCCAAGCCCCAAACGCTTTAATACCTGTACGCTCCTCTTTACGCATAGCCAGATTGTGGTATCTAACACCAAGCTTATCCATAACTTGCAAACTATCATTCTGACATCCAACCGCATAATAATCCAAGGTTTTCTGCCAACCCGGCCAAGCATCGGTAGACAACCGGGAAACAACATACGGATGATCTATTCTATAACCCAAATTCGGTTGCTTTACTGCTCCAACAAGATAGTCAATGTTCATTAAATTAAGCACAAATACCACCATAACTGTATTAAAAACCAAGACAAAAGGGATCCGTGCTCGACCAACTCTACCCCATAAAACATGCAAAAACGTCGCCAACACTCCCCCCAACCATAAAGCAAACACCGCGCCCAAAAGTCTGGCTTGCGTAAACCCAAAAGTATCCTGATAAAGCCAAACTCGATAAAATACAGACCCCAAAAGAAGCGCAACTTCAGATAAAAACACATACGACAAGAAACGTGTAGTGCTCTTTGCATGTTCGCGCACCAGTACCCACAAAAGAATAAGGCTAATAGAACTTACAACAACTAACTCCGCAAACCCACGGCGGGTGTATTCTGAATGCGAGATATTAAGTTTTGCCAAAAGTTCCGCTCCGGCAAACAAGTGTTGTGCCTGAACAACCAAAAATAGACCAGTAACCAAAGAAACCGCTGAAACTGCCATAGCAACAGGTAGTCTCAAGTTGCCCAAGCCTTGCGAAGAAAATTCATCTAATTTGTCCTTCGCAGGAGAAAGCAGAGAAGAGAAGAGACCAAAGAAAAAGACACCGTCGAGTACGTAGCGAACGGTAACTGGCGAAATCTTGACGTTAATCTTACCCAAAAAATCTCCCACATATCTTGAAAAAACCGGGTCCGCGCTGGAAAAAAGAAAGGCAAACAGAACCACAAGAAAAACCGCCAAACCACCGCCCAAAAACAAACTTTCAGCCCGCCCCGGCGCAAGATCTTGTTTAACGAACGAACTGCGGGCTATTCGAAATAAACCGGCAAATCCCCAACCAATCTCTCTAAACACTCGCAAGAAAACCAAAATAGGCGCAGCCAGAATCGCCTTTAAAGTTAACTCTCCGGAAGCCTTCAAACGAACAACGGAAAGGGAATTAAGAACATAAACAGACAAAACAACAAGAAGCCTTCCAACCTCAAATGCGCGCAGTGCAAGAAAAGCAGATAAAACTACCGAAGAGGCTAGATAAAACAAAATTTCCCCACGCTTTAAACTTTGCGGGAAAAGGGAAATAAAAGACCAAACAAATAAAATTTGAACAATCGAAAAACCCAATCCCCAAAAATTGTTATTAGAAAGCAAAAGAAGATACGAGAGAACCAGAAGGGGCACAAAGAATATGCGCTTCAACCTAAATCAATTCTAACACCCCAACGCAACAATTATAATCCCTACCCATTCCCGTTCCTCAAGGGGCGTAGAAGTTCTGAGGCGCGAACTAATCGGGAAACCAAACTCTTTAATCTTTCCAAAAGCTTCTCGTCTTTTAAGTTTCCTTGCTCGTCCAAAAGTGTCGAAGCCTGCGAAATATACATCTGATCCGGAACAAGCCAAACACGCAAAGTCCTAAGCATGCCATGCATCGACATCTGCGCAAATTGTCCCCATTGCCCCTCAGTAGCAGTAACCAAAGCTGCCGGCCGGTCTTCAATCTTTACCTCCTCATCGTCTATGTATTCAAAAAGATTTTTAAAAACAGAAGGCATAGATCTGTGGTATTCAGGAACCACAAAGATAAATCCGTCAGCTTGGGTCATCAGTTTTAAAATCTCATTAACGCGAGGGGGGTAAGGGACACCATACCCCTCAAACGGAGGAAGTTTCTCCTCGCCTAAATGAATTAGAGTTGACTGAGTCTCTAAACTTTGAAGCTCCTTTTCAACAATCTTTGCAATCTTGAGGTTTAAAGAGTCAACATGCACCGACCCGTTGATAATTAAGATTTTTAATTTTTCTGCCACCAGTTTCAATTATACATCCTACATTTGGTATAATCAGCAACACCTTCGGGGATTGGCTCAGTTGGTAGAGCGCTCGCTTTGGGAGCGAGAGGTCGGCCGTTCGAATCGGCCATCCCCGACTTTTTGAAAACCCGCCGCAAGCGGGATTAGTTGAACGGCTCAACATCTGCTTTCCAAGCAGAAAAAACGGGTTCGACTCCCGTATCCCGCTCTGATTCGACAAGCTCGCCATTTGCGTGAACTTGGCGAAGCAGAGTAGAAAACGAGAGGAGAAGTTTACCCTGAGTGAAATCGAAGGGACTCCCGTATCCCGCTCCAGGCTCAACATTGAGGCAAAAATAGCTTTGATTTGGGTGTTCGATTAACTTAGCATTTCCCATTTTCATATATTTTTCTTGATGCTATTAAAGATTTTATTTACTATCTCTATTTCCTTTTTCGCTTCAAGTCGACCCCTATCTGAAAGGTATCCTAGCCTAGCCTCGACTAGCAAGCTATAATCCTTAGCAAGAAGAAAATTACCCACTTTAAGTCCTCCATTAAATCTGTAAGTATCATGTACTACAAAATACTCCAGACCATTTATTAACCTTAAATTAGGATCAACATAATATTTTGATTCTTTTTTAAAGGTTTCCAGAACATTCTTATTAGGATTTTTATAAAAGACTACATTGATATAGGCTTGAGGTGAGGCATGCTCCGATACTTTATATTCTTGACCGTATGCTGGATGTTCATCTGTAGTTTTATAGTCAGTTACAGCAGTAACCCAAGACTCTGGAATTATATAAGAATAACCTAACTTTTCATCTTTGAATTCCTTCCAATCAGTTGCATTTAATATTTTTTGTAGTCTTTGGGCCTGAGGGAAGTCTTGTAAAAACAGTACGAATGAATAAAATGGCCCGAGATAAATTTGAGATCTTAAGATGAATAAACCTATTAGTATTGAAATAACAATAATAGCAGCTTTTTTATTAAATCTTAGCTTTTTCATATTTACGTGGCATGTAACTACAGTGGCTTTACACTAAAGATGAGCCTTCTTACTATCTGATCATGTCTTTTTTGATCCCAAATACTATAATCGTAGGTTTTTGTATCAATAGCTATTTCTAAAGGAGGTTTCTGAGAGACAAATGTTCCAACAAATCTATTTGGATTAGCTAATTTCTTGCGATAAAAAGTGAGGTCAATCCCATTAATATTAACTGTCTGTTCTTTAGTGTAATCATTTTCAGGAAATTTTCTAATATAATTTTCCGTAGGTTTTGAAAAAGTAATAAGGAACGGCATAACACGTCCCACAACTAGATTATATGTATTATCGACTAAAAAGTAGCTTTTTGTTTCAGGCCAACTTGGAGGGTACTGAAAAGATATTCCTAAAGTTTCATCTCTGTACTCAGCCCATGGAGTTATAAGGTTAAGAGAAAATCCTAGTGGTAAAAGATATAGGGCTAAGGAGCCCAAGACAATAAACAGAAAAACCTTTTTTAGCCCAAGAATATTACTTTTATTAAGTTTTAACTTTTTAAGATTCATGAATGAAATTAATAAGGTTGTTAAATTCTAAAACTCATTAACCTTCCCTTGTATCTGTATTATATCAATGTCATATAGAAATAAATATCAGTTCCCTTTTCTTTTTGATATAACTGCCTTAAGCTATCAAGCCAGGCTAAAAGGTGTTCGAACAAAAGTGCATTAGGAGCTCTGAAAGGAACAGAGCGTACAGAAAGAAGGGTATGCTATATTTTAGAAATGGAAGATAAACAAAGAAAACTAAACAAACCCCTGATACTACTCTCCCTGGCTGGTACTGCTCTACTCAGTCTTGCCGGAAACTCAGACTTATTCCCCACACATCCTATCAAATCAATAAGCGAATTTATTGGCACTTATGCCCTTATTTTAGTTCTAATGCCCATCATCAATTTGTGGGTTCGAGCACTGTGGAACAATATAATTCCAGCAGTGTTTCATACCAGGGAAATTTCTTACTGGGAATCCTTAGGACTCTTAGTCTTACTAGCTTTGCTATTAATTTGAAGTTTAAGATAGCCGCTCCAAGATCAAATTATTCAAGAGCTTCCTCTTTTAAACTCCGAGCCTCTTGCATCCAAAAATCCTGCCATTCTTTCTCCAGCAATTCAATAATCATAACCGGATAATCTAACACCTCAGACACTTTTAGCAATTGCTGGCCCATTTGAATAGGGTCAATAGGGGAATCAAACTTAGCTCGTGCTTTTTTGATTAAATCCTTAAACTTCCACCCCTTTGTCTTGATAATCAAGTAAAGATCGATAAAATGTCTACTGCTTGGCTGTTGGTAAATCGTAAATGTTTTGTTGGCAGCAATATCTATTAAACTATCAACCTTAATGTTGTTGACAATTTGTGGTTGCTCAATTTGAGTAAACGGATAATAAGTAAATTCCATCTTAACAATCCCGTCTTTATAGTGAAGAAAAAATAGATTCCGATTAAAACTTTGTTGAAAATCAATCTTAGTTATCTCCGCTCGTTTTTGTACTTTTTTAAGACTCACCCGTATAGCCATGGGGTCAACTTCTTCCATGCTAAAAAAATCCAAATCCTCCGATAATCTATGTTGAAGGTAATACTCAGCCAAGGCTGTGCCACCAGACAAATAGAAGTTACTCGCTATATCTTTTTGTTGGGAGATCAGATTAAGAAGGAGCTGTTGTTCTTCGGTTAAGATTGTTTTGGCCATAGCCACATTTCTAGAAGTTTTTTTCTTTGTGGGTCAACAACTAGTTTAGCCCAATACTTTTTTAACTCACTAATCTTCAGTTTTTTCCCGTTAAGGCCAAAATTAATACTTTGCTCAAGTTTCCAAACAGCATATTTCTCAGGGTTTTTCTTAAGTTTTGAAGTGTTTATGTTCCAGTTATACACACCCCATTATACCACCCCAAAGGACATTTTTCCCAAATAAACTCCCATCAATTTACGTCTCCCGCCTACTCCTGCTACCCCACTTGACAAAACCCAAACAAAACCCTAAGAATAGAGTGTGATTAAAACCACCGGCGTACACCATATTGTCCTGAAAGTTTCAGACGTAGAAAAGTCAAAGGATTTTTACGTTAAAGCCTGCCAAATGGAAGTTTTCATGGAAGAACATGGCGCAGCCGGTCTAACAGGAGCAGGTCTTGACTCCCTTTGGCTTGTTGCTCCTGAAAACAATGAAGCCGCAGCAAAATTCAACCGTCGCGGAGATATTGGGCTAGACCACTGGGCTTTTGGAGTAGAAGGAATGGAAAATCTTAAAGAAATTGAAGCACGCCTCAAAGAGCAGGGGATAGAAATGGAAGACGGGGGAATAACCGATAACGGCTACGGAGGAACCGCAATCTACTGCGAAGACCCCGACGGAATGATCCTCGAATTCTCCCTCCTGAGGAAAGAATAACTTGCGGCTTATACTAGAAACTAATCAGTCTTCTTGACACCAACCAAGTCGAATATAAGTTGTTCTCCCAACAAAAACAGTACAAGCAAAAGGATCTGATTTAAAAAGAGTATTCAATACTCTTGAGAACAAAGTTCAAGAAGTCACAAACTTTAATCAATAGCCTTGACAAAAATTAAGAAACATTGTTAAATATTAAGTAGGATGAGCACAATCACCATTTCCTTACCCAGCCAAATAGCCAAGAGAGTAGATTCAGAAGCAAAGAAGCAGGGCTTTGCTACCCGCTCAGAATTCATCAGAAGCTTACTAAGAAGATATTTCACAGGAAAAGCCAACGAAGGATTGGTGTTCCATGAGTTTCAAGCAGAGCCTTTAAGTGAAATAAGGACTGCATTTGAAAGAACTGGAAAATATAATAAAAAGTTTATAGATAGTTTGATTAGTGGACTTTCAGAATCATCCACATATGCCAATAAAACCCTTAAGCGATAAGCATAAGCTTTTTATTAAGCGTCGTGGACTAATCAAAAAATTTAATAAGCAAATTAAAATCTTCCAGAAAAATCCTCGTCACCCGTCTCTTCACACAGAACTTCTAGAACCTAAGTCAAAAGGCGTATATTCATTTCGAATCGACAGGAAATAATGTCTTAATTTAAATGCTCGGGTGGCTTTCTCAAGACAAAGTCTTAAAAAAAGCCACCCATGGCAGGAAATGCGCGATCAAGCAGGAACGAGTACCTGCTCCTGCAAACCTTGCGCTCGGCAGGCATCGACAAATGGCATGATGCACTCCTCATCTTCCGGTAACAGACCGTCAACGCTTCGGTCGATCAACCGAACAATGATATGGGGGACTCGGCCTTCAGGCGGGTTCAAGAAAAAGTGAACCACGGCCTTTGTGTTCTGCCTGTTATCATCCAGACGAAAAGACAGCTCGCCACGATAGCCGGACTCTACTACTGCGGCGGCAACAGCACGCGCCCGATCCACAACCCTACACGCCGCATACGGGTTATGAAGATAGAACTCGACAAACGAGACGGGATCCCTCCCCGAAACAAGCCTCATGTAATCGGGCTCGACTCGGTAGCCACCTTCTCGAGCACCCACCACATCGCACTCAAGTCCGGAAATACCCTTGAACCGGTATCCAACACCCGGCACAGCAACCAACGCCATCTCCGGAATAATATCCAAACGACCAGTAAGACCTGACCAACCGTCCGGTATTACCTCCACAAGTCTGGCCAACTTCCTCGCATCTTGTGGCAACCCAACAAACACAAACCTTACATCGCTGTCTTTCACAACCAACTTCCAGACTTAGATTTTGTGCGTTCGCTCCGAACATCCGAAATATAACACAACCCCAGAGAATAGTCATTCCACATTCTCTGTAATATACTAATGATTAATGCTCGGACTTCACCACCTCCAAAAACGAAAAAGAGCGGGAGAAACTCCAAACCCCAAAAGAGGTTATCGAATCCTGGATAGAGTCGTATACATGGCTGCAGCCATTGGCCCCATAATGACTCTGCCACAAATCTATACAATCTGGATCGAAAAACAGGCAGGCGGAGTATCTACAATCTCCTGGACAACATACGCAGTTCTTAACATAGTTTGGATTGCCTACGGAGTAGTTCACAAAGACCGCGTTATATTCTTTTCAAGCGCCATCTGGCTCTTTATAAACTCATCAATTGCAATAGGAGCAATGATTTATTAGCCGTTGATTTCCTTACAATCAAATGTTCCAATGAATACATGCTGACTCAAGCGGATTTCAATGAAGTAGAACAACTTGTAAAAGAGGTCGTAAGAGAAGAAATAAAACATCTCCCAACGAAAGATGAATTCTTTACCAAAATGGATGAGGTAGTCGGACGACTCCAAAAGATCGAGCAAGAGTTAACCGTTGTCGCTCACCAGACAAAAGGCCATGAAGACAGGATTACCGGTCTTGAAAAAATCCATCCACAAAGCCAACACGCTTAACTTCTACTAAAAAAATAATCTATACTTAGCAAGTGGAACTCTTTCTTCTCTTTACTCTAAACATACTATTTATGGGTGCACTTTGGCATATGGATGTACACCACAGTTTAGACAAATACGGCCACGACGAAACTCGTGGAGTTTTCAAAATGAAACCAGAAAAAGCCTATCGCTGGGCCCAATATGCACTCATTGTTTCTCTTCTCCTAATAGATCTTTTATTTATTAAATTCCACACTAAATGATTTTTTCCTTCCTTAAAAAACATTGGGTCCTAGTCGTAATCCTTGCAATTGGTCTCTTTCTCCGAACATACGACATTGTTGATAGATACGAATTTGCCCACGACGGCGACCTCTTCTCTTGGATCGTAAAAGACATTGTTGTTGATAAACACCTGCGTCTCATCGGGCAACTCACAACGGCCCCCGGCATTTTTATCGGCCCACTTTTCTACTACAGCCTAATACCGTTCTTTCTATTGTTTAACATGGATCCAATCGGGGCAGTAATTCCCGTAATACTAATCGGAATGATCACCATTGCCAGTTATTATTTTGTTTTCTCAAAACTGTTCAACAAAACGACAGGGTTTATCGGCGCTTTTCTACAAGCAGTACTCCTGGCTTCTGTTTATTTTGATCAAAGAATCGTCCCCTCAACACCAACAAACCTTTGGCTTATCTGGTATTTCTATTGTGTAGTTATGGTGTCTCGCGGGAAGTTCAATGTGCTGTGGATTCTGGGACTCCTAATTGGTCTCATTTGGCACATTCATATCGCTCTTCTCCCAGCACTAATTGCAATTCCTACAGCGCTACTTTTTGCCAAGAAACTTCCACCCAAAAAAGATATTCTACTCTTCATTACGACTCTCGCCATCTCCTCTTTACCACTTTTTATGTTCGAAGTAAGACATGGTTTCTCCCAATCCCAAAGTCTTATCCAAAACTTTACCAGCGCACACAACGCAGAGCCCGGAGGTTTGGGAAAACTAAACCATGTTTTCCTTAAGATAACCCACAACATCACCCGTTTATTCTTTTACCCTCAAAGCGTTCCAGGAAACAACAAACTCTTAGTTCTAGCAATTTTTGCCTCCGGAATACTTCTTGTAAAGACAAAGCTCCTAAAAGGAAAAGAGCTTGCTCTTATGTATACGTGGACACTCGGTGTAATCCTATTTTTCGCTTTCTCCTCAAGCGAACTTTCCGAGTATTACTTTGCAAGTATAGAAATAGTTTTTATCACCTTTGCAACTCTCTTACTCTACCTACTCTACAAAGGAAGCAGTATTGGAAAGTTTTTAGTATTAAGTATTCTGTCTCTTGTCCTCATCAAAAATCTCAACTTCCATCTAAACGAAAAGGTTTACCAAAAAGGATATAACGAAAGGAAGTCTCTGGCAGAATATATTACGCGCGACTCAAGAGAAAAAGGTTATCCCTGTGTCGCAGTTTCTTATATAACTTCCCCAGGAGAAAATGTAGGTTTCCGATATTTCTTTTGGTTAAACAAACTGCACGTCAATCAACCAAAAGACGGCGGCCCAGTCTATTCAATAGTTCTACCAAATGAACTAGCAGACGGGGAAAACACACGCCAATTCGGACAAATAAAAGTCATTCCTCCGGGAAAAGTAGAGGGTAGGGAAGAGATGGAAAAAAATTGCTCGGGAGAAAACCCCAACCTCACAGACCCCATGTTTGGTTTTGTAAAATAATCTGCCCAGTTTTGATATAAAACGTATTCTTGCAAACCAAAGGGGCTCGTGTAAGATGACTTATGGCAACAAAGATCAATAAAATAACTGACAAAACCGCCACAACACTAAAATCAATCAAAGAATTAGTCGAGCTTATGAAAAAGAAGTTGGACTGGATTGAACTGACTGCAAACTCAACATCCACGAGCATTCGGTTTGTACGCGAACAACAATCAGTAATGAACGACAAATTAGATCAGCACACAAAGACACTCAAAAGCCACACTTCACTTCTCACAAAACACACGGGTATACTCACAAAACACACCAGTATACTTGAAAAACATACGGGCCAGCTTAGTGCTCTATTTGTAGACGTTCACCATGTTCAAGAAAGCGTTAAAGCCCTCGGAGATGAAATAGTAGAAAACAGCAGCCTAGCCTCCTAATCCTTCAAAACAATCGATTTATACGGTATAATCAACCCCAGGCTCCCATAGGTAAACGGATATACCAACTCCCTTCTAAGGAGTAATTCCAGGTTCGATTCCTGGTGGGAGCGCACTACACCAAAGCAAAAACTATTCCCCCAACAAGCAAGAACACACCAACTAGTACAAAGTACAATAAATTACTAACCGCACCGCTAACAGGCAAAGAAGACGCAGAAGCCGTGGTCGTCTTCGCACCTAAAACGACGAACTGCTGGCTGTCAGAACTGCCCCCTTGCGCAATAGTCACACTATGCTGCCCGGGTGACAGGTCCTGGTTGGGAGTGTAGCTCCACTGACCATCCGAACCAGCAGTCACTTGGGCAGTAATAACTTGCGCGCTGTGAATAGTAATCGTAATAACCTCTCCGGGTTTTCCAGTTCCGGAAAACGTAGGCCTGGTAGAGGGCAACTTTTCATCCTTATTGGGAGCAAGGACCTCCAGGGCAACAGCAGATTTAGTTGCAGGTTCCACCTCTTGCAAGCTAAACTCAGAGGCTTTCAGAGAGCCTGTTGGAGTAGGAAGTACAGTCGGTGTCACCCCAACCGCAGCAAAAGCAAGATTTTGACCTATCTTTATATTAGGAACAGGACTATCGTTTTGCGTATCAGCAGAAGCCTGGGCAATCCCTTTGTCTGCTGCTTGAACATATATAGACATACGCACACCAGTCCCAGAGTATTTAATAAACCGGGACAAATCAGCAGTTCTTGCGTTATTCAAAGTAATAAGCCAATTTCCAGCCTCCCGCGTGTAAGTAGAAAGAGGAGTTCCTCCCTCTAAAGTCAAATACACCAAAGCATCAGCCAAAGACCCCCCCGTTGCCCCCAAAACCTTACCATACGCTGGGTCCGCAAGAGGAGGAGGATCATTTGTTGTCGGAGCAGTTGTGACAACATACGAAGTTCCACTATTGTCATATGCACTGCCTCCGGATCCCATCTTAAAAAAGTAGCGGGTTCCAGGTTCCAAATTTTTAACAGTAATGTGGTGCGTTGTCCGCGAAACTTTCGACGCCGTATCTCGATCGTCAGAAGCAGTAAACCCCAACCCCTCAGATTTCCCGTATACAAGAAAACCGATTACAGACTTTCCCGTAATCCAGGAAACAGAAAAAGAGTTGTCTGAGATATTTGCTATCTTAATTTCTTTAGGAACTTCCTCCGGCGAAGCTTTCAAGAAGAGATTTTGTTGTTTACCAACCAGAAAAACGCTAACAGGCAAAGCAACTAGCAACAAAACAGTTGACAATATCGTAATTACTTTTCTCTTGTTCATGGCAGTTTTCTATTGAAACTCAAACTCAACATCGTCTTTGGCTTTTATGATGTAACCACGAAATGGAGCAATGGGGAAGTCGTTTCCATAATCCTCTCCAGCTTTTTTGACAAACGAATCCCACAACCCTGATTCCCAACGAGAGACAACATCGGGCTCAGATGTCCTTCTTGCCATAACCATCTTATCAATGAATGCAGAAACAGTGATAGGTTCTGCCGCCCCGGACGTAGAAACAACATTCCATCCGCGCGAAAGCTTTATCCTTGTATTAGTAACCGGCTCTCCTCCAAGAAGAATTGTTGAGGCGACTCTCGAACGAACAAAATATCCTTTGCCTGCTTCCAACGGAAAGTCGTTGCCAAACGTTTCGCTTCCCCGTTGAACATACGTCTCCCAACGATCATCAACCAACCTTGAAATGGCAGTAACATCTCCTCCTTGCCTTACAACTTCACGCACCAAACCGGAAGCGGTTTTAACCGTTCGGGGAGTATTTGAGAATCCTACCAAATTCCAACCGTTAAGAAGCGAGACTTCGCCGATAGTTTCTTCTTGGGCAGCAGTGAAAACAACCCCAGCCCATTTAATTGTGTTTTCTCCGGCTTCGCGTAGGCCGTTTCCGTTTGTGTCGTCGTACAACTGAACGGTAAGTTCGCCATCGTTTGTTGGAATCACCTGGGCCCGACCGACAACCTTCTCTCCACCTGCCTCGCCAACAGGCGGGTCGGCGGCATACACCCCAACAAATACCTTTGCCCCCAAACCGGGCCCAAGGTAAAACTCCCCAGGCATCCCTGTTAAAAGAACAGTATCAACTGGCCTTGCCTGCAATGAATATCTCCCCGAAGGAATCTTCGCAACCACATTCCCATCTTCTCCTGTTGCCAAAACATAGTTATTACCAATTCTATATCCTTCGGGCTCCAAAACACTCGACGCAAGGCTTTTTGCAAGTGTTTCCTCGCTTAGAACGCCTCCGTCTTCTGGCACCTCGCTTATAGCCTGCGACAGTGTATAGCTTGATACCGGAAGAGTCGTATCAACTCCAGTAAACAACGCCTTTGCTTGTACATTTTCCGTGCCCACTCCCAAAACCGTCTGCGAACTACCTACATCTACCACCTGCACCAAACCTTCCGTGACACCCTGTCTGCCAGCAGAAATTCCCTCTGAACCCCCAATTGACCGAACAGGAACTGGCTTTAGATCAACACTAACTCCGGCTTTCTTGAACGGATTCAAAGCGCTAAATCCACCTGTAATCAACTGTCCAACTCCCTGAACTCGCGCAGAAAACGAATTAGCAGCAGACAGCATATATTCTCCGGGAGTGTTCGGAATCTCAGTCTGAGCTTCAACTCTCTTCAAAATATCAACATAGCTTGAATAATAAGAATTTACCGCCTCTTGAACCTCCTTCTGAGCAACGGGATCCTTCCGAACCGCATCACCAATTAGCCTATATACAGCAGTTTCTCTATCAGAACTTCCTGGGGGCGCAAGTATCTTAAAGGGATCTTTCTCTATGTCATCCAACGATCTTAAAAAACTATCCGTCTTCCACTGCTCCTCAAAGACGGGAGAATTATTTCTAATATCCGCTACGATCTTTCCTAATCCTGGTCTTGGTGCCTGATCGGAAACAGGGGGATTGGGCATTAAAAGAAACTTTCGTTTATCTGAAAACCGTGCCATTCTTTCCTCAAATTTCGCCCCACTATCTGCAACTTTCTCGTCATAATATCTTTGAATTGGTACAAGACTCCTGTTAACAGAACTATTCGCTCGATCCGTTATCCCCCTAAACAACAACTCTACACCCAGCATCTCATCTCCCGAAGCAGCACCAACCTCCTTAGCCACCCGAAGTATCTCATCTGAAGCCAACCGATAACTAGAAGTTGACTTTGCGTTTTCGGCAATAGCTTTATCAACATCACCTCCACTTTTTATCAAATAGGCGAGAGCATCTGTATACCCTTCATCGCTCGCAAAACCTCGGTCATACTCAACGTCTAATTTGTTACGAATTTTAAACTCCACATTTCTGTTGTATGCCACCTTAGACAGTCCATGTACCCGTTCATGGTCCAATACCTGAGCCATGGAATCAAAATCTTCAAGTCTTGAAACAAAATACTGACCTGCTGCATTTGCCTTAGTCCCATCTGTCTTAATACCATACCTAAAATCGTCTGAATTAAAAGGTGTAACCCATTCTGGGACCTCAACTCCCCGGCTTTGCATCAACTCAACAAAATCCCCATAATGTTTCGCGTGTTCTTTGAAAGGTTTTTTAGATACCAATCTCGTAGAAAGTACCGCCTCAGCCATGTTCGCAAGTGCAAATTGCCTGTTAAATTCAGTAATATACACTTCATCAAGTCCCCGATACACATTCCTCGTAGCCACCACATGTCTAAACTCAAGCGCAGAGAACATGTCTGCTTCTTTTTCAGTAAAAGCCCTTCCCTCCTTAAGAGCTGATATTAAACCAGTAAACACCGAAATATCTGATTCTCGAACCTGCCGAAAAGGAAGAGTGCGGTTAAGATATTCTGCCAACTTGTCGTCAGGTAACTCCACAACGGTGTCGAGATCGTACGGCGCAGTTAGTCCCCCAATGTTTGGATCTTGTGCGTAAAAATCAGTTATCTTTTTCATTGCAGAAATCTCCTCGCCTGTGAAATTTTTTGCCAAGACAGCATCCATTCGCCGTGGACTTTTTATTGCCGTATCCCAAATCTCTGTAATATCTCCAATAACCTCATCAAACTTCGCGTCTTTCGAGCTACCTCTAATCTCAAACAACATAGGGTTCTGCCAAATATCATGCGCGAGGCTATAATCCGTCCCATCAATCTCAATCTTTCTCACATCACTAAAAAGCAGGGGGGTGTCTCGTTTGCCAAGGTCGACAACATTTCCGCTCTTGTCCGTAATTACTACATTTTTGGGAAGATTTTGCCCGGGCTTTAGATAGAATATCAAACCATCGTTTGTCGGATCATCACCCTTAATTGTAGACAAAGAGAAATCGCCCATCTTAACCGTCGACTCTTCCGTTTTAATCAACCTACTTGCAATAGCTTTTGTTTCCTCTGGAGATGTAACTACTGTAACAACATCGTCAATCTTACTCGCAGGTTGAATTTTGTTGAACGGATTTAACAGATCAAAAAGAGACGGCTTTTGGCAACCGCCGGTCGTACTTGTCCCTAAAACACTGTCAGTCGATGCCCCCAAAACCTTGCAAACGTCATCTGTTTGCTGCGCTACATCATTAGCTGGCGCAAACGGACTTCCTCCGACTTGCCCAACAGGTGTTTTATCGAACACCGACTTCTTTGCCATCCTCTCAAGCTGCTTATCTATTTGTTGGATAGTCCTTTCGTCAACTCCCAGCTCTCTTAATTCATCAAGTTTGTAATCAAATCCGTTGGCTGGATATTGGTAACTCCCGTCAACATTGCTTGGGTCAATGATGATCTTTCTTTCAACTCCGTTCGCGTCTCGAGCCGTTACTCTTATTCCAGCAAAGCCCTGGTCACCTTCTAGTTTTTCCACAACAAATTTCTTCTCAGACCAAGGGAAAGTTAATCCAAGACTCTTGAAAACTCCCCCAGAAACAGCCGTTGGCTCTCCCAAAACGGGTATGCCAGTAAACTTTACTAATTTACTTCTTACATCTTCCGGTTTCTTAATTCTCTTCAATTCCCTGCTAATTTCATCTAATGTTGATTGGGGAACACCCTTACCTCTAAGTTCCAACAACACCTGTTTTTTTGCCCCATCTGTAAACTTGTCCCCCAAACTCGATGCTCCACGATGTATAACTTCTTCCACACTAAGCCTTGTCTCAACAATATCTCCAGCGCTGTTTCTAGCATGAATACTCAAGGTACTTGCTTGTACATCTGTCTTGGATATGTAAAAACTTCTGGCCGCTGGAACCCTGTCAAACAAACCGTCTAACAAACCTGGTTTTACATCTAAGTCCCCGTAGAACAATGATCCAATAGTTACATCATCACCCACACCCTTCTCTCTGTAGTAATCTCTAAGAATCTCCTGGGCACGTAATGCAAAAACTTGAGGATCATTCGTTGAACCAGCTGCCTTAACTATCTTTCCTCTGGCGTTGTCTGATATGAAGCTCACAAACCCATCTGATGCAAATATAACACGGTCACCGATCTGCAGGTCATGGATGATTACAGACACAAGATTAGGTTCGTTATAGCCCAGATATTCCTTAACTTGTTCATTAACTTTTATAAGTTTTCCATCACGTAAAATGTAAATATACGAATCCCCGTAACTCACGGCCAACAACTTCCCGTTAACAACCGTTCCACCAACTAAAGTAGTAGATGCTTGTTTAAGAGCTTCCGGTCCATAAAGGCCACGGGCTGCTCCTAACTCGAAATTCTGTCTTACTACAAATTGTGCAAACTCGGTCACCGAGTTTTCAAGATATTGTTTTGCGAGGACTGGATCTGTAAACCGACTAGCGGCAGCATCCAATCTCTCAACCAGGGCGTTAGCAGCCAACTGTGCAAGCTCAACTACTTGCGATGGAGTCCCCCCAGTACTAACACCGTCAGCTACTGCTGCTGAAGATATTCCAGTTGCAAACGCATCCTGCCCAGAACTAGAAACATTTACCCCGCTCCCAACTTTTAGACCAGGAGAAGCAGGAACCACCTGCTGCGCAGTTGGTTGAACAAACCGTAGCGATGGCCCAGCCACTCTCCCAACGTCAGCTACAACCTCGGTCGCGTCTGCTACCTGACTAGCACTCCGTCCGCGCCCAAAGAACGACGTAACCTGATCAAAAAAGTCCGATATTGCCCCTCCGGCCCGCTCCACAGGAGATTGGACCGAGTCTTGATATGCAAGCTGCGCCGCCTTCACTCGCTCTGCAGCCTGCTTTAATTCAACTTCGGCAGCATCCAATCGGGAAGTCGCGTCGGCAAAATCTAAACCGGCAACACCACCGCTTGCGGCAACTTTTCGCTCCTCCCTCAGGGTACGCACTTCGGCCAGTTTCTCCGTATACTCCTGACCAGCATCATTCAACTCACGGTAAGCTACCTGGGTAGGTGTCAAAGGTTGCCCTTGCATAACCTCCCGCGCTGCTGTTTGCAAATCTTGCTCTGCGGCTTGTACAGTTCTTGTGTGTTGCTCGGCACTTTGTAAATATTGCTCTCTTGCTCTTTGAAGCTCCTCAATTCGTGAATTCAAAGGCTCCGCAGCTCGTACCGCCTGCTGAGCTCTTTGGTTTGCCTGCTCCACTGCACGAGCTGCTTCGCTCATCTTAGCCTGTTGTCTATTGATATAGGCAACGGCGTCAGAAAAATTACTGGGGTCCTTTGCCAATATCTGCTGCCTTATTGCATCATGTGATGCCGCATCGTAATAATTTCTACGAACATATACCCCAGTAGCACCCTGAATAGGTATAGTATCAGTAAGAACGTCTTTTGCATACGTCAACTTTTTAAACGCCAATGTCGCCGCCTCCAGATCTTGAGAACTTACATCAGGGTGCCATTTTTTCGACAGCGAACGATACGCCCGATTTATTTCATCAGTGGTAGCACTAGGAGATACACCCAGAATTTTATAATAATCTGCAGAGACCAATATCTTATGCGCCTGCTCTGGTATACTATCAAGCAGGTCACTCTCCAAATCTTTGACAATCTGATATTGATCTCTCAGCGCAAATGCTTGCGCTATAGTTACATCAATCTCAGTTTGTCTTGCCGCAATTGCATTATCAACCTGTCTTAATTTGCGCTCTGCCTCATCGGCTGCCGATTTTGCGCGATTCGCCCGTTCCTCAAGTTCCCTCTGCCTGCTCAAAAATTCAGTTGCTTGTTGTCTTGTCTCCTCCTTAGCACGAGCATCGGCAACTTGCCTTTCTGCAATAATTTGTGCCTCTATTATTTCCTCATCTCTTGCTGCAACGTCCTGCTCGCGTGAGGCTTGTCTTGCTTGTTCTTCGTTTGCGGTTCGTGCTTTTGCTCGGGCTTCAGCTTCTGCTGCTTTTGCTCTTTGGGCAGATGCTTCCGATTCCGCAATTAGCCGAGCGCGTTCGGCCTCATCTTGGGCAAGCTGCGCCGCTTGCCTTCGCTGTTGTGCTTCTACTGTCTCTGCTGCTACTCTTGCCTCAGCATCGATCTGTTCTTTTTTAATTGCTTCAACTTGCGCACGAGATCTTGCAAGAGCCTCTTCTCTTTTTACCTTAAGGTCTTGTTTTGCCGCTTCAATACGTAACCGTTCCTCGGGTGTAAACTCAAACTTATAGGGTGCTAATTGTGACTCACTTCCACCGCGAAGAAAAGAAGGAAGCGGGAGTTCCTCAAATCTTGTTTTTAAAGTGTCAAACACATTTCCTCCGCCAACATTGGAAGCGATGACACGTGTTTGTTCCATCTCGGCCTTAATCCGACTTACCACCTCATCGTCTTGCCTAAAAGACTGTATCTCCTCAATAGCTTCGTCCGCTTTCTTACGGATCACTATAAGTGTCCCCCTGGTTTGATCAACTTCCTCCTCCAGTTGCCTTCTTACCGTGTTATCAGTTACTCCATCTATTCGCCTCGCCAAGTCATCCAGTCTCGCTTTAAAGCGACGCGCATCCTCTGTCATCTCAACTGCATCGTCAATTGACTTTGGAGTCATTTTTGTAAATCTGGAAGTAGCAGGGGAGACATCAACCGTTCTTGCACTAACATCTCCAACAGCCTCCGCAGCAATCCTGTCTTCGACTGCCTCTAGGGGATCAAGTTCGCTCCTCCTAAAACGACCAAAGAAACCCCCAACAGCATCCTGCGCATCTTGTACAAATCCACCTCCGCCTCGAGCGTCAATCGAATCAGTAACCTCGGCCACTTCCGCAACAACGCCGGGATAGTTTGTTGGTATATCGTCCACAACCCCTGCTGCCCCGTCCGGAATTGATTCCAAAACAACCCTTCCTTGCCTTGATGATGCAGCAACAACCTGATCGGCGGGGGAGAAAGCATTATCCGCAACAACAGAAGGATTAACTACAGCATCGGAAACAGAAGTTTGACCGGCAAATTTTTGAGCATATTCTTCTCCTTGCTCCCGCACAATCTGCGAAACATCAGCCCCGGCCATAATATCAAGCTTGGAAACGGCAGACTCCAAAACTTTATCAGCGTCATCCCCAAAAGCCCCTCGATATGCCTCCTCTAACTTCCTTCTCGCCTCGTCAGCATTTTTCTGCAAGAAGCTTTCACTTCCCGAAACAGCCTCATCTCCAAATGCCAAAACTCTTGCTCTTTGCGCCTCTAGATACTCTCTCTTTGCTACATCCAAACCTTCGCGGGTAACATCCGACAATACCTCCTCACTTGGAATTTTTAAGATACTGTGGGTTGCAAATTTTGCTACTGCCTGGCCAACCTCCGTACCCGCTACCCTGCCAACTCCCCAACCAACAATCCGCCCAGCGCCAGCTTCTGCTGCAATGGCAATCGCCACATTTGCGCCTGCCACAAATGCAAGATCTTGCGCAACTCCTTGCGCCGCTTCACCCGCTTCTTCCAAAAATGCCTGTCCAGCTGCAGATTGATAAGTTCCCTTTTGATAACTTTGAATTTTTTCTGTACCTACTCGTCCAGTGGCCATAAAACCAGGTGTTAATTTGTCGCTCTCTTCCGCCGACACTATGCCAGTAAAATTTGCAAAGTTTTTAAGCTCCTCAAGCTTTGCCGGGTCAGTCTCTAGTTGTCGTCTCAAGACAGCGACCTGATCAGGACCTACGACTTGTAGTCCATACGATCCAAATGCTTGTTTGGCAAGAAACTCTTTTACAACACGGTCATAGAGCGCTAAGTCACCTTTATTTGGCAGCTCCGAGGTATTTGCGATAACTCCTTTTTCCTGCATGGCCTGGGCAAGAACCGCAAATTCTTCATCGGTATATTTGTTATCAGCAATTGCATCTGCTTCAGAAAAATGGGCATCGCGACTTTCGCCTTGAGCAAACTGCAAAATTGCACCCGCGCCAGATATGTGATCCGAAAGCTCACCAATGTTGACATCTGAAACAAGATTTACAACAAATCCTAAAGGAGTATTTTCAAGGGATCTCATAACAGTTGCCAGCGGTGAACGATCCGTCTCCTGCCCCACACGTTTTGCAAACTCAATTTTTTTCTCCTCAGTCCAAACGCGTGCACTAATTGGATTATTCGGGTCAAACTCCGGAGGGATACCTAACTCGTTCAATACACGAAGTACTTTTTCATAGTCCGTCTCCGCTTTACTCATCCCCGGCAGAACCGGCAAGACATCCAAAAAGGTTGGAGCACGCCTGTCGTCTTGCCCTAGATGCACGTTAGCTCCAACTTGGATTGCAAGTTGTTTTACCCCAGGGTTTATCGCGTCTGGAAAAAATGTCCCGTCGTCTGCATTTCCAATCTTTGTCCAACCCCCCAAACTACATTGGTACTTTGAACCCGAAACGCTTACTGTTTCACCATCCGCAACGGTCGGAGCCGTATATTCTTGCTCGAAAAAGTCATTACATGACAAAGAAGTGTTCACCGTTGCCGCTTCCTTGGGAACAATGGGTTTCGCCGTATTTGAAGAAGAGGAGATTTCCTTCCCATCCCAAAGCACTAAGTCTCCGTTCGCTTTCACGCTCTTCACTGCAGCCTGTTGTCCGTCAGGCAAAATAATAATCTGCCCAAAACTCTGATTTTGGGCGGGCTTCTCTGAAACTGACTTAGCATAAAACTCGCCAAACCAATAGGGATTGTTTGCAACTTTTACAAGTGATCCATCGACTTCTGTTATTGTTGTTTCTACCCCGTCAACAATTACCCGATCCCCAACAGCCAAACCGGAAGTGCTCCTGAGACCACTTGAATTTGCAGAAGAAGCAGCCGCCGTTGCCCCACCACAACTGTACCCGGTCACGGTGTTTGTATTACAAAGAGATTGTGCTTGCCCCGCGTCTTCTATTACAATCTGATCTCCCCCGGCAAGGATGGCCACACATCCCGGCTCAAGCGACGAATAACACTGACTACGGGCAGAAGCCAAGGCCGCCTGAGCTCTTTGCCTTGCAAGTTCTGCCTGGTAATTTGCACACTGGCCCTGGTCGTAACAAGCAGTCCCACCACTGCAAAACTGTGCGCCGGAGCAAGAAATAGGTCTACACGACTGCCCGGACTTACAAAGCCCTGCGTCAAATGACGAAAAACAACCATTAAACTTTAATCCTTGGGAGGCACAATCCGAGAAGTCAGAACAACAACCCCCACTCCCGGAATTTGTTCGCTCTGCTCCGCAAGAAAGACCCGACCGACAAGCTCCGTTCCCAACATAACATTCTTCGCCAGAACCGCACTGGGAACCGTCACTACAACAACCGTCAACCCCGCTTTTTATCTTGGCTGCAACTTCTGCTTGTGGAGTCGCGCAACTTTTACCAGCACCCGAACATGCCCCATTCGAAACTAAACACTCTTGTCCCTCAAAACCCTGGGCAACACAATCATCGTCAACATTACAACAACCCCCTGATCCTGGAGGTATCTTATCTTGAGAAACATCACTATATCCGCAACTAGTACTGTTTTCACTGGTCGATTGAATTTGCTCTGTTGTTGTACACTTCTGAGTTTCCAAGTCAACCGTAGACAACATCACGCCGGATATAAGCGTCGTCGTTCCTAAAACACATCGCTGAAAAGACATCTCTATACCGCAAGCGGAAATACTGGGCGAAGGATTCAATACCTGCGTACTTTCCCCAGGCAACGGCAAAGAACCCACCCCATCTTGTGGCAAAGAACCAACGCTCCCAGCACAATTCGGCTCACCAGCAGACCCTACAGAAACAGCCTCACAAGCCGCACTTGCTTGCCATGCAGTTGCCTCCCCAGGATTCCCAGAACATACGCTCCATGTACTTCCTTTGTATCGACCTAAACCAGAACAATAATTCTCCTCGGTGTTATTTTGTTCCTGTGTATCTTGAAACTGCGTTGACTCGGGTGTTCCTGCGCCAGGACATGCGGGATTACTTACAACCTCCTGGACTATTTGCCAACTACAACCAGAAATTCTTACATGTCGGCTCGTGCCAGGTCCATAACATTCCTGATACTCGTCACCTTCGTATTTACCAACACTCGGACAGAAAGTAGGAGTAGGAGCAGAAGGAGATGACCCATCGCCAGGAGTAAAATATCCACCAGTCCCGGATCCGGAAGGCTGCTCCGGAATAGACGGGGCAGAAACCACCTCTTGCGGGGGAGGAGCAGCCTCAGGAGGTGAAGGGGGAGAATCAGACGGCTGATCCTGGACAGGTTCATTTTCCTCCTGTGGAGGTGATTCCTGCGGGGGAGCTTCTTGTGGAGGTGCCTCCTCTTGTGGGACATCTGGTTGCGGGGCATCCTCAGAAGGTTGTGGTTCCTCTACCGGCGCTTCCTCGGGAGGCTGCTCTTCGCTCACCTCATCAGGAACACCATCCCCGTCATCATCAGAATACGCCAGCAAGGAACTTTGTTCTTGGCTCGCACGAACAGGTGTGATCCAAACTACCGGATACAAAGGGCTAATAAAATTAACAAAAACAAGGAAGATTACACCAGCTTTTTTAAGAAAAACCCTCATGTACCCTCCTTTGTAACCCTAAATACAATATCCGGAGCAGGACTCAATTGTTTACTGTTGAGTGTGGCCTTTACTCTGCCTCTTCTTCCTCCCTCGACTAAAATCTCAATCCCAACTCTAGGATCAGACAAATCAAAACTTTGTCCTTGAATATCTCTGATATTTGCTACATCTATAGCCCACTTGCCTTGAGAATCCGCAATAGTCGAAAGAGTAGCGGTGTGCCCCTCCCGACTTATTACCATATAAACCAATACTCCAGGAATTCCTTTTTTCCGCTCGCTATCGACAATTCTCCCGTAGGATGGATGGGGATTGGGTAAATTTTGAATCTCCGGTCGAGTAGTAAACTTGTAAGTCTTGGAGCTCCACCAACCGTTATAAACCTTAACACCATACGTGTGGTCTGCCAGCAAACCGGAAACCGTAATATGGTGCGTATCAAGTTGCGTATTCATGTCCGCAAGCTCCAAAAGGTCATCCTTCCTAACCCTAATCTTCTGATCCCACGGATAAAAACCCTTATTGCTAACAACAACCCGTCCGCGCGCAGGCTTTACGGTTTTCCATGAAATAGTGACGCTCTTATCCGTTACATTCGATAAAGTTATGTTCTCCGCAGCAACATATGGATCAAAATATCCCCGGGTCCAAGCCAAAAAGACAACACCCAAAAAGGAACATAAAAAAAGAGACGCCACAATTAAAAGGCGAGTCCGTCTCCCGAGTGTTAAAAGATTAAAAGCAACCCAATACTTGAATTTTTCGAGGAGAATGAACACTAAATTCATTCTACCCCAAAAACCACTCCAAAAAACAGCATACATCTGTTACAATAAGGGCGTGGCAAGAGATCTTCCCGACATGCAAAACAAGAAGGATCCTCCAGAAGATCCAGCAACCGACCCGGCCTTCGATGACGATGTGGGGGAGATGGTAAAAGACTTTACCGGCGAAGAGCCAATTCCTGGGGAAGTCAGGACTCCCTCCGACATGGTCAACGACGCCGAGAGAAACCGTCGAATCGGCCCGGACGAGGAAGTAGAAAACGAAGGTCTAGCGCGCGAACCCGGGGTCGAAAGACTTGAAGATCTCGAACAACCCGAGGAAGAGGAAGAAAACCCCGACTACGAGGGGTAAAGTCCAAGCATCCCGCACTATCACTAATTTTGGTGGCTATAGCTCAGTTGGTTAGAGCAGTAGGTTGTGGACCTACAGGTCGCCGGTTCGAGCCCGGTTAGCCACCCCATAGTATACTAGTTGAGTCTGATTACATCGAATAGCGAACACGGAATAAACACCAGAGTGGACTACCTTACGAATGCGGCCAAAAAAAGCAACTTCCGTCAATCTTAGTGTATAATCAACTAAAGAGCATCAAATGATAGAAAATCTCCTGTTTGGACTTTTAAACGGCTTAACCGCATGGCCATTACTTCTACTGCATATATTCGGCGTTTTTACACAGTACCCAATTTTTGACGTTGCCAGAAACACCGGCTGGTACCAATTCGGTTTTCTCATCGGAGCAGGGTCCCCTTTGCTAGGTTTCTTGGGAAAGCGCAATTAAAACTCCAGGGCTCCCCAAACTCTAATCTATCTATTAAACTGAGGCCAAGTGGTAGAAATTAAATGCGGATCGACTGCCTCCATCCTTTTTTTCATAGCAGCAGAGTAAAAAACCTGCCCCACCTCATCTGCAAATAATTTACCAGTATAAGTAAGATCAACCATCTGATCTGTAACAACAACTAACCCTAAATCTGATAGCCTCTGCCACATGCTCTCAAACGCGTCCACTACGTCAACCCCATAAGTTGTCCGAAACACCGACCTGTCTATACCCATCTTTATACCCAACATAACAGTTCTTCTCATCCTTTCTTCCGGAGGAAGATGCTCACCTCTCCAGATAGGCAGTCGAGCTTCCGATAAAGCAACCTGATAACGGCCAGTATCATTAATGTTGTAATACTGCCAACCATCAATAGCCGAATAAGCAGAAGCCCCTACACCGAGAAGGGGAGTCTCGTCAGATCTCCTCCAATTGTAATCCTGATATGTGTGGAAAAAGCTCGGATCTCTAATAAACCAGTCGACAGGACTCTGCGTGTAACCTAACTGTCCCTCCATCTTTTCAAAACTCATAATATGCATAAGCATTAGTTCCTCATCCGACGGAAAACTCTTGGGATCGGCTTGCCAAAGCTTATACTCAGGCGTCCCCGTTTTGAGTCTTAAATAGTACATAGTGGCTGAAGTTGGTTGCAAAACAGCTATCCGATCAAGGTTGTATTCCCAACCAGACAAGTCTTGCCCACGAAGACCATAAATCAAATCAAGATTAACGTTTGCAATACCACCACCCCTCACTCTTTCAAAAGCAGCTACCGCTTCCTGAGCGGTATGGCGCCTATTTTCAGCCTTCAGAAGCCTATCCTCAAAACTCTCAACGCCAATGCTCACCCTGTTTACCCCATGACCAACTAACACAGAAACCCTGTCGGCTGTCGTACTCTCTGGGTGCATTTCAAAACAAACCTCTGCGCCCTTCTGGATACTAGTATGTGCTTTGATAATCCCCAACAACCGGTCTATCTGGTCTGGATTCAAATAACTTGGCGTTCCTCCACCAACATACACAGAAACAGCCTCGAGACCTCCGAATTGTCTCTGATACAACTCCAACTCTCGATCAATGGCCCCAAGATACGTATCAACTGCCCCAGAAGACTGACCAAATTTCTTATAGTAATGACAGTAGTAACACTCTGCAGTACAAAAAGGCATGTGGACATACAAAGCAACTCTTCTGCCAGTGCCAGAAGCAGCCGGGGGGTAAATGCCAGCCGCGCTTACTTCAGACATTGCTTGCAATGACGGATAGGATATATTCAAGAAATACTTGCCTCTATCTCTATAAAAACCTGCCTCCCGCAAACTTGCCAGAGGCAACTCCCGCGCCCTTTCGACCGCTCTCCCAACAAGAGGCGACTCATGCGCCCTTATAGACTCTTGCCAAATCTCCCTCATGCCCGAAATATACCACAGCACAAACGAAGAAACACATGAAGAAACCCGAAAAATTAATAGGGTCTGGAGCTAGGCTTTTTTTACTAACTTTGCAACATACACAATCTGTTTCACTTCTCCGTTCTCATCCTCAAACTCATTAAAACCCGTCATCTGTTGGTATTCTCCAAGATAATAAGATAAAGCTTCTTGTGCCACACGCATTTCCTCCCTTAAAGCGATAATCTTATCAACAACGGTCACCGCATGAGATTGCTTCAAAAGCTTTTGCTTTGTCGCACTCTTTTGAGCCGCCGCATCCTTAGCCGCTTTTGCATGCTCCATATACAAAGGATCATTTTCCAAAAAAGAATCAACCATCTCTTTTTGGACTTTTAAGTCCGCCCGAGTCTTGGCAATTTGAGCCAAATTATGCTTAATCGAGCTCTCAACGCTCACCAAAGTCATAGCATTCGAAGTTGAGGTTAAATTTTGATCTTCCATTTGAGGCAACGATATTAAATCTACGATAAACAACTAGCTATTGCAATCCCCACTCCCTGCATCTATATTTAGCCAAATGACCGCCGAAAGAGTAGACGAGAGACCGCTAGAGCCGGGGACAGTCGTACGAGGACTTGGCGAAAACGGCAAACCTACAAGCGACTATTTCATGGTCGTAGAGGCAACGAAAACGGGTTTAGTATGCATCCCAGTCTCCTGGGGATCCGACGGTGACGACGTTCTCTTCCGAGTAGTCCTTGAAAGCGTAGATCCTAGTCAAGTAGTCGTACAACCAGACCAGCGCATAGCAGGAGGCGACAAACCCAACTCTCAAGAAATCGCCAGTGTCTTGCAAGTTGCAGCCTCCCTTCGGAATCAACCAACAGCAGAGAGATCAAGCTAACTTAGGAGCTTCAAAGAAATCGTAACACGATTTTGCACAAGAGTACTGTACATTAAAAGATCTTCGGCCTTCTTTTTAGTGTCGTCCTGCGAAAAAACTCCCGGCAAAGCCTCTAAAACGTTTCGCGTCCTTGTATCAACTTCATCCATATTAACCTCCCTTTGTCTGATAACTACCTCCGCAATAAATCGTTCCCCTGTAGAAGTAGATCCGTTCCAAAAGGCGAGAGAGGCACGCTTCAAATCCAACGCCAACGCACCCAGTGTCTCAAGCGTAACAGTATCCACAAACTATTCTACCATCTCCAATAATTCAGGCAACCACACCCGGTGTGGCAAGCTAATTTTATAACCCCGGCATATACGCCCCAACAAAAAAAGGAGGGTGCCGTCTGGCACCCTCCCTAGGCAGTTAGCTGGTATTTTCCGCCCCTCCGAGGCGGTGATCGAGAAGTCATTTAATACGCTCCTCTCCAACTTGATACACCCCTCAACGCACGTCTTCGATAAACGCCAGTTCGCGCGTCATATATAAAAACGCGCTCGCACTGGCATATAACCATCCAAAACCCTTGGCACTCCTGCTTCTCAGCTTCCTCAAGTGACTCACCGCATCCGGTGCAGCGACCTTGAGCAAGTAACCATTCCTGTACGGGCTCGACAACTCTTTGTTGTGTCATCTTGCTAATCCTCCTTTCATAAGTTAAATACTAAACCGGTAAAACAGTATCCGCTTGACTCCAACTTGACTTGAATCTAGTAAATTAGCCACAAATCGAAACTGATTTTCCTGACTAAGTTGAAAGCAAGCCCAAGCAGGACTAAAATAAGCCAATCTAAAAAAGGCCCGGTTGGTAACCGCGGCCTTTTTAAGTCAAATGACAGCACTATCCGAACGTTACCTTGGCATAAGAGAAACGGGAACCTTCTTTATGCCCGACGGAAGAGGAACATCTGCCCAACCTGAAGGTGTGCCACACATAGTAAAACAGGTAACAACACACCTCGGACTAATTGCAGCACTACAAGACGCAGTAAAAGGAGAAAAGCCAATTCCCTTCGGGTACGTCGAACTCTATCCAGGAAAAGGCGGAGAATTAGAAAAATTACTTGAAATCGTGGAAAGATGGCCAACCAAACTTGTAGAAGAGCGCATGAAAACAATACGCTCAACAATGCCACAAGGAGAGAACGTCTTTGTCAGGTGGGTGGGAGCTCAATTGCTCAAACTTGACCCAATCCGAAAGCTGGTTAGAGGAAAACCCCACAAAGATCCGGCGCAAAGAGTACCCGGTCTAACCAAACCGCAATTCCACAAACTCCTAACTACCTTTTGCGAAGACCTTCACGCCGAACTAAGAACCCCAACAGCCTGGGTAGAGCCTGCCCCTCCTGGCGAAGTCCTTTTGGAAAAAACCCTGGAGGACGCACTAACAATCATGGGACTCTGCGACGAGCCAGGTAACGTAGTAACTCAACTCACCAACACTCTGGCATTATGCCTCTACGGGCTAAGAACAAGTACGGAAATACCCACAAATATATATAAACCCAATCATGACTTAACAATCCCCAAAAGTCTTCTCGACATACTAAACACTCTTAAATATAAAGAGTCCGAGTATGTCTTCTACTCCTGGTTAGATACAAAGATCTCCACAAGTAAAGAAAATGCCCAAGCAGCGACTGTCTTTCTTAAAGCCATCATTGGAACAACAATCGGCCAAGATGTAGAATCTCTTACAGACCTCTGGAAACCCCCAACAGCAATCAAGGGCCGAGAGGCCGAAATACTCTTTCAACCCTTTATCGCTCTGCGTAACTCTATTGCCAAACTGCAAATCTCCCTGAGAAAACAAGCCTGGGCTCAAGATCTCGAACTAGAACTCAAACTTGTAGAAAGGCAACTTAAACAGCGATACGGTGAGGTGTTCAGTTATGCCTACCGAACGTCGCTTGTTACAGCCGACAAAAAATCACTTGTCCCTCGGCCCGAAGACTTTGCACAATTCGCAGCACTCTCCATTCACGAAGCCGAGAACGCAGGCCTCTCAGACAGGGAAATTGCCAAAGCCCTAGTAAAGGCGGCCGAATCTGCCAGAATAGACAACATTGGACCATTAACCAACCTCATCATTACTTATTTTCCCCACCTTGTGCGAGATATTGGAAGGGAAGCCATGCGAGCAGGCCTCATTCCGTTCCCCCATGCTGCCCGTTACGCTGCCGAAAAACTTCGAATCAACCCCTGGAAAGATATTGCAGACGTGGACCTCTCCAAAGTAGTTAAACCGGGGGTCCGCATCTTTAGGATCTATTTCTTCCCTGGTTCGTTTGCCCCTTGGACAAAAGGACATGAGGATCTTGTCTGGTGCGGTAACGCCCACCTCAAATCACTTCCGCAAACAACGAGCGACGGAAAACCAATTCAACGAGCCATAATCATACTCCCCATAGTTCGTACACAAAACGTTGAGGGCTACGAGAAATCTACAGCCCACGTGGGTCCCATTAGAATCCGAACAGGATCTATCCTACTAGGTTCCGGATACGAATTTGACCGATCAGAAGTTATGATGACCACCGCACTCCAACCAGACCCAACAAAAACCGACATGAGCCAAAGAATGGTCATAACCGCAAACAACATACAGGCGCAATTGTGGAATGATTTAAATAAGGCCGGAAGAGACCCGGACGTAGAATTGGAATGCTATCAACTGATGGGGCCAGAAGAATGTGTATGGGAAAATGGAGGCAGGGATCTTGCTCCGCGAGAAAGACAACCCGAAAGGGTAACAAGACCAGGGGCCATATTGGTTTCAAGACCCGGATCGACTCACACAACAATACGAAACTTCCAAGCAATCAGCCGACACACAGGCATCGAAACTGTTATCATAACCGCCGGAACCTACTCCGGTTCCTCAGCAGTAAGAAAAGAGCTCGCGGAAGGCACAAAACCCCACGCACTAAAAGAAACTTCGCTCCCATACGCAATCCAACATTGGGGCAAAGAAGCAGTCGGCGGTAGAGAAAGGGGACTGTCTACCGATGAGATAATCCCGTCTGTCACACATATCAATAACGAAGTGCTCAGAGAATACGCTCCCAGATAATCCCTAAATAGAAAACTTGTACCCCCGCCCTCGAACAGTAACTAAGGCCTTCTCCATACCTAAACTTTTGAGTTTCTTACGAAGTTTACTCATTATCTGATCAATTGCCCAATCGGAATACTTATCATACGACTGCTCGCCCCACATGGCCTCACCAATTTCCTCCCGTGACCGAAGTTTGGTCAAATCCTTCAAAAAGAAGCGTAAAATATCATATTCCTGCCGCGTAAATTTCTCTTCAACATTTACACCGCCAACAGTAATTCCTCCAGTAGACTCATCGTAGTGCAAACCGTGAGAACCCGAATCAGGCGAGTGGGCAACTTCAACCTGATCGCCCTTAATGATAGCAGCAAAAATCTCTCCAAACGGAACCCACTTGCCCTCCTCGTCTTTTTTAATAAGTCCCAAGTTTAAAAGAGAGGACACCGAAGGGGGCAAATTGGTAACAGCAGTACCATTGCCCAAAACCATGTTCTTCAAAAATTCTTGCTCCGAAGGTAAAAGATTATCAAATATCTTTTGAGTAGCCGATCTCGGCTCAAAATGAGATAACAACACCTCTCGTATCTCCTCAAGAGAAGCTTGACATTCATTCATCAAAGCAATAAGCCTCGTACAAGAACTAAGAAGATATGGATGCCCTCCGCAAACTTCTCGGAGAAGAGTCCGCTCATCTTTCGAAAAAGACCTATCCAAACGCTTCGCAAAATAATCAATAAGATAATCAATATCTTCGTCCCCAACCAAAGGAACATAAACTACATTCCGCAAAAGCAAAGAATTTATCTCGTCATATTTCTTAATAGACTCAGGCCTGGTAACATCATCCTGCAAAAGAAAGATAAACTGCAAACTGCCGCCAGCTCTTGCCCAAACAGATTTAAGATTATTGTGCAGAATCGAATTTGCAAACGAAAGCTCATCAAACTCCCCCAAAAATAAAACAGTCGCCAACCCAAAAGAAGACACCGTGGAAACAAGCTGTGCTAAACGATCAAGAAGAGTCGAATACCCTAATGATTCGTCAAATGAAAGTTCTGCGCCAATTTTAAAAGCCTTCGTGTTTTTTTGAGAAAAAGCCTCAAGAATAGACTTTGCAACAAGTCTTATAAATCCGCTGTTTGATTCTTCGGTAAGTTCTAAAGGTTCAACATACACAAGCAGATATTTTGAAGGATTCCCAATTTCTTCCGAGAAAAGTTCGGGGTAGGAGATAATGAATTTATTCCTAATCCGTCTACCAGCCATCAAGGGCCAGATTGTACTTACGCACTCACCCCGCCGTATGGGCGTAAAAACTTCCTGTGCATATTTTTTGAGCGTGGCAATTGTAAGAGGAGGGGCAACTTCCGGAGCCGAAGTGGTTTTAGTTGACATCTCAGTCAGTTTCTAGTCAGATTGTAGTCAGATAGAGAAGCTATGTCAACAACCTGTCTACTTGAAGACTGGAAGTTCAGTATCATGCTATCCCATAATCTTTGACATCGTAGCTGTTTCGTGTTACAATAGGCGTAGTAAAAGCACGAGCAATTGTGCTTTTCTGGCACCTTTTATACCTCGACCAAACCTTTAGGCGAGTCGAGAAGCTCTCAAACACAATAGAGGAGCTGAAAATGAACGTAGGTTGGCAACAAAGGATGCGGGGAATGATGTTCGACATGGAAGGCCGCGCAGCCGAGGTCGCAGCAGCCCTTGGTCTCCCAGAGGATCAGGAAGCCATGGTATTGAGGGTGATGTACGGATCACACAACACTGATCCAGAACCCTCAGCTCAAGAAGTGCTCAGAGACCTGCGGGAAGGAGGGTGCTTGTTCTACTACATGCTCTCCAAACTGCCTACAGACTCCGACGCCCTCCGAGCAATCGGTACCTCACCAGAAGAGCTCAATATGCTCGAGAGGGAGTACAACGCCGAGGCGGCCGCCCACGATCTCGAACTGATCAAGACAGGGAAAACCGGTGCCTGGCGCCACTTTCTCTTCCATTTGGAAGCAGGGAAGCTCGAGCCGGAATCAGTCGGGACCACCGCAGAGGAGCTGCTCACCATACCAAAGGACGAAGGGCACCAAGAGAAGCTAACTGCGCTCCTCCGTCCAAACACATCCTAAAACCAGGTACCGACTGGTACCAACAAGCCCCCGGACCTCGCCGTCAACGATTCGTCTCAACAACGAAACCAGACGACTGACGCGAGACCGGGGGCTTTTCCATGCAGTAACCTGTAGTAGTTGACTTTTGAGCTTCTTTGAGGTACAATACTTAAATAATCTCGAGGCCGCTTTTTGCCTCGTTTACACATCGAGGCAAAACGTTGCCGAAGATCCTGGGAGCAGCAGCGAGCAGGATTAGCTTAGCACCTTGAATAAAGCTTGTTGGTAGCACTCTGGTATATCTCTTTCGTGCAAGTTGAGGTAGCCAGTGTGCTGCTTAACAAGCCGCCTGTGATTGCAATAAGCACACAGAAAATATGAAGGAAGAAAATGCAACTAGTTGCCGCAAACAGCAAGGACGCCGGACCACTGAGGACCTTTTTTCCTAGCACACCAGTCATCTGGGCAGGAGCAAAGGCACCGACAGCGTCCGAGGACGCCGTTCTCAGCAAAGTACTAGGCGACGAGGACCATTTGGCCATCCACACGCCAGTGCAGTTGAGAGACTTGTACGACCTCGCACGATTCTGCCACCAACACAATGGTGGTACCAATGACGGCCTGGTCGTACTGCCTGAGTCGGAGATCCCCCTCAAGTGTGGCCTTGGGGCCATGAAGACATCGTTCTGGTTCACGGTGAACCACACCACTGCCCGTCCAGACGGATCGTTTGGCGTTGCTGCCATCTATTCGGTAGAAGGCGGCGACATCGCTCGCATCTTTGAGGCCTCCGACCCTATGTCGGATGAAGGAAAGCTCATCAATTCCAGTGACCACTGGAACATCAACGGTCCCTTCGGGCCGTCGCAGATCTAACTCTTCCTTCCACCGGGTGCCGGTCTTCGTCGCACACATCGTGCACAAGATCGGTACCCGGCAATCGCTTAAAAACAGCAAGCAATTGGTGTTTTTAAATAGATTGCACCTTAATTAACGCTCAAAGGCAACAATGTGGGTTTTTCAAAAAAAAGAGCCCAGACCGTTGCCAAAGAGCAACAGAAGGAGAAACAGATGGCACTGGCATTGGTGAAATTACTACTGGTGATTTGCGGCCTGGGCTTGTTCGTGATCGGAGCCTTTTTCTGTACGGTAGCTAGCCTCGTGGGAATTTTCGGGTTGGCTACCATACCTCTCACGTACGTACTCGGCAACATGAACCTTATGTTGATCGGCATAGGACTCTTGCACATAAGAAACTTGTTCCCGACAGAACAAGAGGACACACAAGAAGCGGTGGAGGTAAGCGTCCCTCAAGTCGACGTCTATTTCAAGGTCAACAGTGTTTTTGGTTGCAGTCCATCAGAGTTGAAAGCAGTTCTCCAGGTCGTAGACGTTGTTACCGGTGAGCCACTGAGACTGCACTCCGGCCGCAACGAAGACCTGCGCGCAGACCGTCTGGCCTCCGGGTGCGCAAAGCTCAACGATGTTACGCTAGTAAGCGTCAGGCCAGACCATCTGCTCCTCCACACCAAGAGGACAAGTGGGAGTGACACGTTGAGAATCGCCGGTGATGTTACCAACCTGATCACTCAGATCTACAACAAGATGGAGGTGCGGACAATAACAATACTAGACTAGTACAAACATAGGCCGCACAACCACAAACAGCCCGGGTGCCTAATACAAATTGCGTATAACAACGCGAAATTAGAGCACCCGGCTGGCACACACTCTTGAAGCTTACGAATTGTTCGCAAGTTCCAAGAGTCAGCTGAAAGACTTTCGGCTGAATCAGCACCATAAAAACAGAATCAATTAGACCCTAAAGGAGGTTTGTCATGAACTACTGCGCAATGTGTGACTGCTCTCGCGACAATCACAAGCCTACCCACTGTCGTACCTGCTCCTGCGTAAGGTTTTACTCAGCGAGTGACCTTAACATCGAACGGTGGGTTCAAATCCGCCGGGATGACGAGACAGAAATCTGGCACGACACACAGGGCATCCCCTGGTCGGCAGAGTTCGCGGAAAGATCGTCAACGCCAATACATATGGCGCGGTCAAAACGTGAACTCCTCCAAATCATCCGCGGGGACATCACCCACGCAATACAAGAAGCATACACACTTGCATACGTAGGGCTTGGGGGAATGACCGAAGTCGTCGAACGGGACGTGGAGTTCCACCGAGCGAACTACGACGGACTTTCTCCTTATCTGGCAGATTTCAATACACCCGTCGAACTACTCATGGGGACACGCGAAATCGTGTCCATGGGTAGACACAACGAAGAGGAGGTACACCTCGACACCTTTACGCTCAAGACGCCGCGTGGCACCTTCACCCTCCTGGCCGTCAACGGCATAATCGAGTGTGTAGTCACGCCAACAACCCAGCGGCAGTGGGACAGAGAACGACGCGTGCGCACTCGCGAATGGATCGAGGATCTAGAAACCCACCAAGATCTCTACGGCAAGCGTCGCCCAATCTACTGATTCTCACCCAGTCCGGGTGCCTGAAATTGCGTTACAACAACGCGAAACTAGGGCACTCGGCTGGCACACACTCTTGAAGCTTACGAATTGTTCGCAAGTTCCAAGAGTCAGCTGAAAGACTTTCGGCTGAATCAGCACTTTAAATCTGGTATTGATGAGCAATCTCAATACCTACTAGCTGGTTCCTTAAAGGAGGAACACCATGCGGATTAACCAAATCGCCACGCACCGCAACCCACATCTGGACGAGTATGTTGGCATCTATTTACTGCAGCGCTATGGACGCCAGAAGTATCCCGGCATTGAAAACGCCAAAGTCGTGTACTACGACGCAGGCCGCAACTCGCCCGATGGCACTTCAGCCGAAGAGTGGGAAGCACGCGGTGTATTGGCCGTTGGAATCTGGGGAGGCAAGTTCGACGAGCACGCAAACGGCGACCAAGCAAGGAAGCTCAACGAATGCGCCGCTACGCTAATTGCCAAAGACCTCGGAATCGCAGATAGGCCCGAGCTCGGAAGACTCTTAGCCTTCACAAAGGCACGAGACCTCGGCGAAGAGACTATGTTGGACGGCGAAAAGGTCGAGGCAGGAACCTTTGATCTTGCTTCACTTGTGAAGCAAATGCACCTGGCTTACCCTGATCATCCGGAAACCGTCCGTTCCTGGGTCGATGCCATCATCCGCGGATACATCAAAAACCAGGAAGGGTTTTTCCAACTCAAGGAGCACTACGACCGGAACAAGTTGGTCGTACAAATTCCTGGGCCCAGCAACCGCGTCTACACTGTGGTCCTGATTCGCTCAAACAACAAGCAGGTCCTAGGCTACGCCAGATCTAAGTATGGCGACAAGGCTGACATCGTCGTTCAACAGCAGACATCCGGCCACATACAAATTCTTCCGAACCAATCCTCAGGCAGCTCCATGCGCGATACGGTCCACATGGTCCGAATCCGCGAGATGGAAGCCAAGGAGCTTTTCGGAGATCTGCCATGGAAAGATCTGAGTCGGGAGGGAGTTCTCGAGCATTCCGAAGAGTGGTATTACCAACCGAATGGCGGGATGCTACTCAACGGGAGCCTTACCGCTCGGAACATGCCGCCAACCAAGCTTGGACTCCATGACATCCTTGAGATCCTCATGGTGTCACTGAACCCACGGGTCTTTGACGCTCAGCGCCAACGGTGGTGCCAAGAAGGCGAGTGCAGCTCAACACAGCGAGATCCTTGCCCCCTCTACAAGGTGGGCCTTGGTCGCTGCCACACTGTCCGCACTCAACAGCGCCGCGCCCGCGAGGCTGCCGCCTCAACCAGCTAGCACTGCCCAAACCAACCAACAAGACCGCCTGGGTCCCTAAACGGGGACAAGCACATTTCGTGCACCAGGCGGTCGTTCAATTCTCCTTGACAGGGTGGAACCCTGTCACACCACTTTAACCACCCCACAAGCAACCCTTGGCCCGCCAGAAATCCCCGAACCCGTAGGTCCGCCACGATAAGGGTCCGGATTGCCATGAATCATGAGAGAAGTGCCCTCACCTTCCAATATGGAAAGAGGCCCCGGAGAAAGGGTTACACGAGTCGTAACACACTGTAATTTTCCCTTACCATCCTCTCCGATTTCTATATTCGGCAAATCACCAGCATGGTAAGGATGGTTCGCGTCCGGGTCCGTATTCCCCGCAGGCCCCGGGTCAAAATGTCCCCCAGCGCACTTAAAACCCCCTTCACAACTTGCCTTCTCATGAATATGAACAGCATGAAGTCCCGGGACAAGTTTTTCCGGATCACCAGAAAGCTCAACAGTTATACGAACCAAAGTCTGGGTGCCAATTTGAAGTTCCTCAAAATCCGCAGTTCCGGAAATCGTATCTCCCTCCAAATCTGCATGCGCCCTAGCAGTTATTTTTTCTTCACCGTCAAGTATTACCGCCATACTTAATAAGTATACCACCCACTACCACTAGGTCATTTGACATTCCAACATTGCTCCTGAATAATTAACCTAACTGTGCTGACTCCCTTCAAATGAACTTCACCTTGATCCCTGCCATCATCTCGGGCTACGCTGCTTTCTACTATCTAAGCCACCCTCACTCGAAATTCTCTTATAAGATCCCGGAAATAAAAATCACAAAAAGACTGCAGCTGTCCCCGGCAATAAGATTATTTGCCAGAGGGAGAGTAATCCACCTCCATCACTGGTTCAACTGCACCCTTCTTCTTTTAATATCAATCTATGTATCAGGTGGTTTGATTGATTCAACACTCTTCAAAGGACTAATGATTGGCGGAATGTTACAAGGACTGTCTTTTCCTCAAAGACGCCTCGTCTACACACAAAAAGACTCGCAAAAGAACTTTCACCGCGACACCTTCGAAAAACCCTCACACACCTTCCCCAACAAACCCATAGTTTGACTCCAGACAACAAAACGCTGTAAAATCCCCCTAAGTCGTGAGCCCAATGCCCACGCACACCTTAACATTGACAGGGTTCCACCCTGTCACAAGCTGCTCATTCTCATGTGGAGGAGAAAAATGGAATACACAGCCGATGACCGTGAAGCCGTCGTGCGTAGCCGTCGCCGTGAACGTCTCCTCGCCGTAACCCGCGGCAGGTTCGGCAAATTTCCTGACACAACCGAGGCTGACATACAAGAGCTCGTCGACTCGCGGTTTGAAGGATGGAAAAGACGCCGTTGGCACCGAAAAACGCTGGCAGGCCTGAAAGCCGTCTGGGACCAGCTCAGAGCCGAACACCCTGACATCGTCAACGCCGTTGAAGAAAAGCGTCGTACGAGACAAAAACAGCGCGAACAGCTCGCCGCATGGGGCCAAGCCACCTACCACAACCCCTACGCCGGCATAGAAGCCAGAGCACGAATAACCAGTCTTGCCGAGGACAGCGCCGAGATAATCTTTCTGGAAAACGCCGGAAGTGGGAAGTATGCTGTACTAACAGGTCAATCCAGGAGCGTTTCCTTAACATATCTACGCCCGCTCCCCACCATCGGCCAAACCGTTGTTCTCTACAGGAAGGTCATGTGTGGAACAATCCACGCTGTATGCAGAGTGGTCGACGAAGTCGATACCAGAGTCTGCAAAATAAGGGTCACCAAACTCCTAGGCGACCACGACCTTGTCGAGGGCTGCTATCCCTACTTGGAAGTGGGATATGAGTGCCTGTACTCAATGGCACTCCTATCCGCCGCCCCCACAACCTAACTGCCGCCCGCCCGCCCACGTTGGGGTCCCTGAACCACAAGTTCACACCCCAACGATCCAACTTCTAACCTCCAATGTCTAACGTCCAATGCCTTACCTAAACGAAAGTTACCTCCATCCTGTCTTGTACCTTTGTCCCCAAAGAAACAATTTGCCCGGGGAATCTTGCCCCAGGTCCCCAAATTCGCGCCTCAGTTTTTCCAATAGAAGCATCGGGGCCCAACTTTCCCAAAACCCCACCCAACGTTTCCTCCGTATGAACTATCACCTGCTCTAAGTCCAAGCGTCCACCGAACACGCTATGACTGCGGGGGTGGCCTCTCGGATCACGAAGATAAACCCTTACCAACCCCAACACCTCCCACATTTTCTCTCTCAAACTCTCCAACCCCAACCCTCGTTCCGCACTGATCCTTACAACCTCCCGAGGTGTCGTACCTGCTTCACTCCCGAAGTGAAATTGTACCCGCACCTCAGGGGTACCACCAAAATTCAGCTTATCCACCTTATTAATAACATACAAAGCCGGCACATAAACACGACTCGTGGCAAACACATCAATCAATCGATCAAGGGTCAATTTCTCGCGAATAGTAATCTCCGCATTTATAATCCCAAACTCCTTTGCAACCTCCCGAATCGTCTCGCGGTCAATTTCTTGCTTAAAAGTAGAATTTATCTTTATACCCCCGCGAAGCAGCTTTTTAACAGCAACCTCTGGCGGTTCCTGATTTATTCGAACACCGTTTGTTAAAAGTTCACGGTCAATTTGCATAAACTGATTCTCTTCTTTCCCACGCTCACCAATGATCAAAAGAAGGTCAGCTCCTCGTACAACCGACAAAACCTCCCGACCACGCCCTGCTCCTCTGGAAGCCCCTTCGATAAGTCCGGGAACGTCCAAAATCTGAATTTGTGCTCCATTGAAATTCATCATCCCAGGAATCACAGAAACCGTAGTAAAAGCATATTCTGCAGTAGGGGATTTGGCATTAGTCAGCGCATTAAGAAGAGTGGATTTACCAACAGAAGGCAAACCAACTAAAACAACAGAACTATCCCCAAACTTACGAACGGAAAAACCACCCCCACCTTGCCTTGCCAAAAACGGACGCCAGAGAATCTGGTCTCTCAACCTTGCTATCTTTGCCCGCATTTTCCCAAACCACTTTTGAGTACCTTTATGGTACGGGGTCTTGCGCATTTCCTCTTGAATAGCTTCGATTTGTTTTTCGGTATTATCCATATTTGGTATAATTGTAGCCGGATAGGCCAAAAGCCTCAATTGGATCGCTAGCTCAATGGTAGAGCACCGCCCTCTTAAGGCGGCTGTTCAGGGTTCGAGTCCCTGGCGATCCACCACGCCCCTGTAGCTCAACTGGACAGAGCGCATCGCTTCGGACGATGAGGTTGCGGGTTCAACTCCTGCCGGGGGCGCAAAAATTTGACATAAAGAGTTTCACTTGGCATTCTGATAGCAACACCTGCCGGCCGGCAGGCAGGATCTGCCAATGAGAAGCCTACTTTATCTCGCGACATTCTTCATAGTCACCCCAATAACCCTTCTCACAAGCGTTTTTGCTTTAAAAGTAGTTTCTGCAAAACCCCCCTTGGATCCTCTCGCAGACATCGAGCAGACAGCAACCCAAGTCCAGGCTCCTCGATACGGCTCAAGAGTTTACGCCGCCATTCCCGACCCAGTAGGAAAAGTCGCCGGTGCTGCAACTGTAGGGGACGCAAGAGTAGAGATAATCAGACAATATCTTGAAAAATACGATTCCCCGCTAGTTCCTTACGCAGAACAAGCCGTTAAAGCAGCAGAAGAAAACGAGCTCGACTTTAGGCTCTTGGTTGCAATAGCTCAACAAGAGTCAAATCTCTGCAAAAAAATTCCCGAAAATTCTTATAACTGCTGGGGGTGGGGGATACACGCCCGAGGAACTCTAAGATTCTCAAACTACACAGAAGCAATTGAAACAGTCTCTCAGGGTCTAAAAGAGAACTACTTAAACAAAGGGTATACAACCCCGGAAGAAATAATGAGGAAGTACACTCCGTCTTCTCCTGGCACATGGGCTGCCGGCGTAACCCAATTCTTGAGTGAAATGGAATAACCTCATAACCAACACACCAAACCTACTTATCCACAAATAGCCCTATCTCATAACTCTTGACACTTCGCATTTTATATGGTATAATGCGCACTAGATCCTGAGGTTTGTGGCCTAAACCCCCATAGACTTTGGGGTTTTTGGTCCGTCAGATTCTAAAGATCCGACGCGACCGCATATCCCGATTTATCGGGTATACAAAGAGCGCTCCGCAAGGGGCGCTTTTTGTTGTGGGCGAGAGAGGACTCGAACCTCCAAGGGTTTCCCCATACGCTCCTAAAGCGTACGTGTCTGCCAATTTCACCACTCGCCCGAGAAAAACCCCAGAGCAACATTATACTTCCTCGACAAATAAGTATCCACACCGCGATAATACATACCCCTCAAAAGTTTTACAGAGTCCGCCTTCGAAAAAACCAGATAATAAGCTCTCGACTTTGAAATACCGTTGTCAATAAAACCACCCTTTAAATCAAAAGACTTCTTCACACAACTCCTAAGCCATTCCAAATACAGAAGAGAAGCAGAAGAAAATCTCACACGAAGTTGGGGCAACCTACTTTGAGGGTGTTTGGCAACAGAAATGTTTCCGTCTCCATCTAAATACCCCCTCAAGAAATCGGCAAAATAAAGAGGTGGAATCTTCAGAGGACCCAAAGTCTTAGATTTATTAGGAAACAAACCAATTTCGAGCAAAAAACGATAGAACTTCACATTTCCGAACTGAATCCTAAAGTAATTCCCTAATAGGTTGTACCCACTCTTCTTTAAACCAATACTATTTTTAAGACCAAGCGCACGAGAAAAGGTCTGTATTTGCTCCTTATCTTTCGAGGTCAATTCTATATGCCTACCATCATTTGATAAACAACCGTCAGCAGCAATCAATCCAATCGCATACGCCAAATTCGCACACCATTCCATCTCCACAAATAAACTGTACCGAATCTATACCGAAAGTCAACCCACGGCATAACCACCACGACTACTCATTGACACCACAATCCACAAATCGCTACACTACATTTGACCAAATGCCCAAAGCTGCCAGTAAAAAGACTGTTCGGTGCTATAACTGTGGTAAGGTAATCAAGGGGAAAGAGTATACAAAAATTGGCAACTATTATTGTTGCAAAGATTGTTGCAGCAAAGGCAAGAAGAATAAATCTTGCGAATTTTGCTAACTATGCCCATCCATATCCATCTTAAACCTCACCGTAAAAGGCACCATCATTCTGTCCTGTTTTTACTAATTCCCACCCTAGTTTTTGCCCTAGCACTGGCCTGGCTCGACCTATACTTGCCCGGTGAAAAAGTCCAAGGAGCGTCGACATCCGTATACAATGAGAAGTAAGTTACCAGTCATCAGTAATTAGTTATATGAAACAATTTTTAGCCTTACTAGGACTCCTTGTCGGAGTAATGTTTTTAGCATACTGGTCTTCAAAACCCGGAAACCTTGAAGCTTTCTTCGCAAGAACCGGTCTCCCTACTGCAAACACCCCAACGCTGACACAAAAAACACTTACAGTAGGAAGTTCCCAATTTAAAGTGGAAGTAGCTCAAACCGAGCAAGCAAGAAAAACCGGCCTATCCGGCCGCGAATCTCTTCCGGAGGACTCGGGAATGCTGTTTGTTCTCGAAAAGAAAGACGAGCAGCCAGCTTTTTGGATGAAAGGAATGAAGTTTCCAATAGATATTATCTGGATTAACGACAACGTTGTCTCAGAGATCACAAGCAATGTTCCTACTATCCCAGATAACACCCCTGACCCTCAAATCCCCAAATACGCTCCCCGGGCTAAAGTTGATTATGTCTTAGAAATTCCAGCAGGGGTTGCCAATAAACGCGGTATAAAAGTAGGCGACACGATAACCTTACCCCAACTCTAAAATGCCGCGAGAAAGTTCCAAAAGGCCAAAATTCAAACGAAGCCACGGCCCCCGAAGAAGAATCTTTATAGCGCTAAGTGTGCCAAAAGAGACAAAAGAAGAAATAGCAAGAGTTACTCAAAATCTACAAAAGAAAAATTTCCCGGTAGTCTGGCAGGATCCGGAAAAAGCCCATATCACATTAATCTTCTTAGGACACATCGCCCAAGAAAGGTTTGAGGCAGCAGTAAGTGCCGTAAAGAAAGTCGCAGAATTGCAAAGTCCTTTCGAATTATCAACAGGGCAGCTAGACTATTTCTATTCAAGTACCGAGAACAGCGACTCCGTTATCCTCGTTGGTATCCAAGACCCCGACCGAACCTTAAGAAATCTATACAAAGAACTCAGAAACGCCCTAGGAGAAGAGGAGTTTTCTCCTCCCACAAGGCTTCACCCACATATAACAATCGGGCGGCTCAAGAAACAAAAGGACAGAAAACACCAAACCGAAATGCTGCTTTCGCTCGTAGAAGAACCAGTTGAAGGAAAAACAATCACAGTAAAAAGTATTGGCGTTATGGAAAGTATTCCCGACAGGGGCGCAACAATTGCAGGGGAGACCACAAAAACTAGGAATCGGCTACTAAACGACATCCCCTTGAGAAAAAATGGCTAAATTAAAACTGCCAAAGGTTCTAAAATTTAAACCTAAGTATTTTTTTAATCCGCTAACAATAGCGCTAGTTCTAGTAATCGGATTCATCGGAGGGTACCTTGCAGGTCTGGATCAAGCAGTAGAAATTGCCCAGTATAGAGAACAAAAATTGCGAGACAGTTTCCTCGAAGCCCTTCAGTCCTCCCCAAAGACTACCCCCACACCCAGTGTCGTTTCCAAAAAGTCCGCTCCACAACCCACTACCTCCTATCTACAACCCACCTTCACCGGCCCCGAACTTTGGGAAGCAATAAACAAAGCAAGGGTCCAACACGGCGTAAATTCCCTAAACCAGCGCGACATACTATGTACAGTTGCAGCAATTAGACTCTCTCAAATAAGACAACTCGGGAAACTAGACGGACACGACGGATTCCAGGGAGTATACGATAAATACAAAGACGACCCAACAATGCCCAACAACGTTTCTGAATTTTTAATCTCAGGCTACCCAACCCCAGACCAGGCAGTAGCTGCATGGCTTGATACACTTGGACACAAAAAACTAATAACCGGCGGAGAATATATTTGGGGTTGCGTTTACGCCCAAGACGGCTTCGGAGTTGCAATTACGGGGTTCTAAGATTGTGCCAGGTCAAACACAAGTACTCTTGACCAACACAACTCGCCCTTTGGAGTTGTTGTCTCTTTTGGTTCCTCCCACCGAAAACCGGCCCCTCGTACAGGGTGTAGAGGCAAATCGCTCACGTCTTTATCGGTTAGCAACGGTTTTCCTTCTGAATCGCTTAACCACACCTCCCACCGAAGGTTCGCCGAACCATCAGGATCAAGGACTGAAAATCCGATGTTAATCTGTGCGTGTTGTTTTAAAGTAAGCTCCACTTGTCGTCTGGTATCAACTATCCCTAGAGATATATCATTCAAGTACCGGGGTCTGTCACGGTTAACCTCACCTACCGTCTTACCTAACCCCCACGCCGCTTCTGCCTCCGGATGTAAGTATGAGGGCGTTCTCAAGATTCTCACCGACTCAGGCTCACCATCCTGGGCACTCGCACACAATTGCCTAAATTCATCATCAGACACCTGCTTCCCATTAACAATTGGAGACCGCATAAGCAAAAATTGCTCAACAGGGCAGAGGTCTCTTTGAGAATAGCCAGCAGACTCTCGATGTTCAGTAGTATCTTCTACCACAAAACATTTTACACCATTCAAAATTCTTCAACATGCTACAATTATCTTGTTCTAACAAAGTATGCTTCAAGAAGCCGGCCGGGTAGTAATCATAGTAGGAATAGTTTTAATTGTAACCGGCTCATTTCTTTGGTTTTTTGGCAAACTGCCATTCTTGGGCAAACTCCCAGGCGACATCTTGGTTAAAAAAGAAAACTTCTCTTTTTACGCCCCAATAACTACAACCATCGTAATAAGCATCCTCTTGTCTCTACTACTGACGGTAATCTCAACCTTCCGCAAATAGATGCGCAAGCCCTTTATTCCTTTCATAGGAGTCCTACTCCTAGCTCTCGGCCTCTATGCATTATTTGTTAACCAACCCTCTCCGCCAACTACCTTACTCGACAACAAAACACAAACCACTCCCGCACCTGCCCCCTCTACTGATCCACCCAACGACCCATCTACCTTTTTAGTTACCCGCGTTATAGATGGAGACACAATTGAAATCCAAGAAAGCTATAGCCCTGAGCAACGTCGAAGGGTGCGCTACATTGGAATAGACACCCCTGAAACCGTACATCCCGACAAAGAGGTCGAATGTTTCGGCCGGGAAGCAAAAGCAGAAAATGAAAGATTAGTACTTGGGAAAAACATAAAACTGGAAAAAGATATTTCCGAAACCGACAAATACGGCCGGTTACTCCGCTATCTATGGGTAGAAAATGTCTTCATAAACGATTTTCTCGTGCGTCAAGGGTACGCCAAAAGTAGTACATATCCTCCAGACATAAAATATCAAAGTCAGTTTAGCCAAGCAGAAAAAGAAGCAAGAGATCAAAGCCGTGGCCTCTGGGCACCCAACGCGTGTAACTCCAATACCCCAAATATCCCTACCGGTTGCACTGTCAAGGGCAACATAAACGCTAAAGGCGAAAAGATTTACCACACTCCAGGTCAAAAATACTATTATAAAACTCAAATAGACGAAACGGCGGGGGAGCGCTACTTCTGCTCAGAAGAGGAAGCAGAAAATGCCGGTTGGAGAAAATCAAAAGTATAGGCTATACTTGCGCAATAAATGAATTACAAAAACTATTTTGGCCCTTACACCCAAGAGCAAAATAAATTCTTGAAAAATTTCTTCAAAGAAAAAGTTCGAGAGTCAAGAAAAATTGCGCCCTCCGTCGCCCCACAGATTTGGCAACAATTTGAGCGTTTTATAGAGGGAGGCAAAAGAATGCGTGGAGGGCTAGTAAGACTGGGTTATGAATCTTTTGGAGGCAAAAAGCTCAAGGAAATTATTCCAGTTTCGGTTGCAATGGAACTTACCCACATATCACTCTTGATGATGGATGATATTGCCGACCAGGACGTACTCAGACACGGAAAAGACACGGTTCACATCTCCTATACCAAATTCCATAAAAAAAACAAAAGAAAGGGCAACCCTATCCGCTACGGAGAAAGCATGACCACTTTCGCGGGGGTAACCGGATGCTATGAGGCCATAAAACTGATAGCAAACGCCAATTTTGACCCTGAGAGAAAAACGGCCGGAATAGCGTTCCTTTCAAATTTCCTCATAAACACAGGCTACGGTCAATGCCTGGACATTGATCTGGCCAGCCGTAATTCTTTGTCAGAGAAGGACATAACAACCGTTAATAGACTAAAAACCGCATGGTACACAATAGTTGGCCCCCTTAGTCTTGGTGCAGTACTAACAGGAGCAAACTACGACAATGTAAAAATCTTTGAAGAATATGGTTTGCCCTTGGGAATTGCATTCCAGATCCAAGATGACATTTTAGGAATGTTCGGAAACGAGAAACAAACAGGCAAGTCAACAGCCTCAGACATAAAAGAAGGAAAGAACACGCTTCTTTATCTCTGGGCAGTTAAAAAGGGCACCCCAAAACAAGTCCGAAGTCTAAAAAAACTTTGGGGTAAAAAAGACATAACAAAGGCCGAGATAAAAGAAGTAAGAGACATCATAGTTAACTCTGGCTCCCTAGTGTATTGTCAGAAAAAAGCAGAAAAATTGGTCAAGGAAGCCCGCCGAATAGTTCCTCGTCTAACAGGAAACAAAAGTCTCCAGGAAGTCTATCAAACCTTGGCCGACTTTGTCATACAAAGAGAGAAGTGAGAAGCTATTCCCCAATAACCTGCACCAAGACATTTCTGGTCCTTGCCCGATCAAGCTCCACCAGAAATACGCTCTGATAGGTTCCCAACATCACCTTCCCATCTGCCACAGGTATTGTCTGAGATGACCCTCCAAGCAAAAAATGCTGAAGGTGAGAGTGCCCATTCGGCATCTTATCCTCTAAATGGTCAGGGGCGAGACTATGTTCGTAGTCTCCCTGGGGAGAACACAAGCTACAAAGAAACTTTTGGAGATCTTTATGAATCCCTTTTTCATTCTCTTGAAGTAAAACTGCAGCGGTTGTGTGCTGAGAAAAAACCGTGACCTGGCCGTTTTTAACTCCACTCTCCCGAACACAAGAGACAACTTGAGTCGTAATATCTATAAGTTCCGGAACAGCATCAGAACTACTAACCGCAATTGTGGAAATATTGACCATCGCAAACGGTAAGGAACATACTACCAACAAACATCAAAATAATCAATTTGGTGGTATACTTATACCTAATCTGCTCATGGCCAAATGGAACTCCCAAACCCCAATCTTGTTGCCCGTTACAAAAACGCAAAACATTATCTAAGTTCCCTCGTCGAAACAGTTCGCGCGAACTACCCCGCAAAAGACTTAACCGTAATCGGCGTCACTGGAACTGACGGAAAAACCACAACCGCGCACCTAATCTATGAAATTCTAAAAGAAGGAAAGTTTAAAGTCGCCTTAATCTCAACGGTAGGCGCATGGGGACCGAAAGGTTTCCTAGACACAGGTCTTCACACAACCACCCCTGATGCTAAAGTTCTCCAACCCCTCCTGGCAAAATTTAGGTCTTCCGGAGTAACCCATGTAGTCCTAGAAACAACCTCCCACGGCCTAGATCAGCACAGGGTTTTTGGGGCAAACTTCTGGGCAGGAGTCCTAACAAACGTCACCCACGAACACCTCGACTACCACAAAACCTTTAAAAAATATCGTCAAGCAAAAGCAAAACTGTTCAAAAAAGTAAAAGTCGCCGTCCTCAACAAAGACGATGACTCTTTTGGGTATTTCAAAAGAAAAACAAACAAAAATACAAAAGTGATTTCTTATTCACTCGCCGGAATGGCAGACATAAAAGCGGGAGAAATAAAAGAGAAAAAGTCGGGGTTAGATTTTCTGGCAACAGACAACGGGGTGGGGCACAGAATAACAACGGTACTTTCTGGAAAATATAACGTCTCCAATATCCTGGCAGCAATCGGAATAACTCGAGCTTTGGGCGTCGATTGGAAGACCATACAAAAATCGGTAAAAAATTTCCGTGGTATTCCCGGGCGAATGGAACACATAAAAACAAGGCCTTTCCAAGTAATTGTGGATTTTGCACACACCCCAAACGCCCTGGAGAAACTTCTCCAAACCCTGAAAGTTGGGGTCGGGACAGGAAGATTGATAGCAATCTTCGGCTGCGCCGGAGAAAGAGATTATCGGAAACGCCCAATGATGGGGGGGGTCGCGAGCCGACTTGCCGATATATCCATATTCACAGCCGAAGACCCAAGATCTGAAAGTTTGGAGAAAATACTTGCCCAAATGGTAGATGGTGCGCGGCTTGCCCGAGCCCGGGAGTTCAAGCCTACAAACTACAACCGACAGCCTACAACCTATCCTCATATCTTTATCCGTGAACCAGACCGCGCCAAAGCTATATCCTTAGGCATAAAACTAGCTAAAAAAGGAGATATTGTTGTAATTTGCGGCAAGGGTCACGAAAAAAGCTTAGCCTTTGTAGATGGCGAGCATCCTTGGTCCGACCAGGAAGAAGCAAAAAAAGCCCTTAAAAACCTCAAGAGAAAGCGTTGAATCCAGCAAATTAGCCTCAGTTGTGGTATAATCAAGCCGCAAATGGCAGCAAAACAAAAACCAATTTCAGTTCTTGCCCGCGAGAGCAACGGAAACATACAAATAACCCTGACCATCCCACACCCCCTTGTGCAAGAAGAGAAGGAGGAGGCCCTACAAACGTTAACCGCGCGCCTTGAGATTCCTGGTTTCAGACCCGGCAAAGCCCCCCGAGATATTGCCGAAAAGAGGATTGACAAGCAAGATCTATACAACGAAATGCTGCAAAAATTACTCCCCGACGTTTACGCAGACAGTGTCGAAGAACATAACTTAAGACCAATTCTTGCCCCAAGATTTGAAATAGTTTCAATAGACGAAAATAATGACTGGACGGTTCGCGCCCTAACCTGCGAACTTCCAACCGTGGACGTCGGAGACTATAGAAAGAATATCTCCGGTACCCTAAGCGCAAGCAAAATCGTGGTCCCAGGGAAAAACGACCCCAAAGACAAAAAAGAGTCTTCAAGAGAAGATAAAGAGCAAAAGATTCTAGAGTCCTTAATCCAAAACACCAAAAGCCAAATTGCCCCTCTTTTAATAAAAGAAGAAGTCAACCACAAACTAGCAAAACTTTTAGATCAAACTCAAAAATTGGGTCTAACCGTTGAACAGTACCTGGCCTCAACCGGAAAAACAACCGAAGGGTTAAGAGCAGAGCTTGCTCAGCAAGCCAACGATGCAATAAAGCTAGAACTTGCCTTAAATAAAATTGCAGACGAAGAAAAAATATCCGTCGAGGACTCCGAGGTCGAGCAACTTGTTACAGCCTCAGGACAAGAAAAACCAGAAGAAGTCAAACCCCAACAGAAAGCAATGATCAAGGGCGTCCTAAAACGTAGAAAAGCGCTTGACAGGCTGTTGACCCTTTCTTAGAATGACCCAAGATGACAAAAACTACCTACCAAACCAACCAAAAAACCAAAAAGATCTCCCCCCAAAGCGACAACTTCGTTGAGTCTATGAGAGACATAGGACGCGGAACCTTCGATTCTTTTAAAGATGATCTTCTGGCAGAAACCTCAAAGGGTTTTCTGAGGCAATTTTTAGGGCAAGAGAAAACCCTAGTCAATGCTTCGGGAGAAATAAAAATGGGCCAGTCGGTCCAGATAGATAAGGTACTCGAAGCCGAAAGAGGCGAAAACAAAGTTCTCCGTGCTCAACTTTATAGAGAAAAGCAACTTAGGCAGGAAGGAGAAGCTTTCAATGAAAAGGAAACAGATAAGTTAAAGCTCCAATTAAAAGCACTGCAGGGGGAGGCCGAGAAAATTGCAAAAGAGATAGTCGGACTCTCTCAAGAAACCAAAATCGCCGCGATACAAGTAACCACAGAACCCGGAACCTACCATGTAGCCTTTTTTGAAAAACTGCTTTCCTTCTTAAGGTCCTTTAGAGTAAAGATTCACCAAGCCAATCTCTGGCTCCAAAGCCAAAACAAAAGATCCTCAAAGAAAAAGACCTTCTGGGGTCAAGTGGGAAAAAGCGGAGCACAACGCCTTCTCTCCTCAGAGGACTACTCCCAACGCTCCGCAGGTTGAACGCAAAACAACCTTTCTCCCCCAAGGTGTAGGTACAAGTTCACTCCCGGAGTGTAACAACTTCACACATCCGGATCTTACTCAAAAACAAGGTGCTTTATCTCCTCTAACCGCTTACCATAGTCAACTTGATCCAAAACGAAATCTTTATAGTCGTCTTTAGAAGAAAATAACGACAAAACCGGTTCTGGCATTGCCATACTTGGATCACCCAAAAACTCTGGTAAAGAAGTCCAAGGGTAACTAAACATCTCACTCTCTTTTATCACATAAGAAACTACCGGGTTTACATGGATGTATCGCGACACATGCATAAGTTGCTCTGTTGTAGAGACATGCACAGCCTTAAAAACCCCTTGAAAAATTGGCCCTTTGCGGCCATCCTTGGTATTAAAAAAGCGCGTGTAGCTATTAGCCAACCGCCTCATAAACGTAGATATGCCATTTTCAGCTTCCTGCCTTAGTAGTAAGTGAAAGTGATTAGGCATCAAAGCAAAAGCTACAATTTCAACTAGCTTCTCATTTCTAGTTTGGAGCTCCTTCCATAAATATGATTTCTGATCCAACGGGAGTGTCTTAAAAAACGATAGTCTTATTGGGGGCACCGCAAAACGATAGTATGAGAGACCCAATATCATTTGTCTGTAATCTCGTTTATCCAAAAACACAGGCTGCTTTGCAATTCCACGATTAAAGACGTGGTAAAACTCACCAGTTCCCAAAGGAATTATACGAGTTGGCATATTCTAATACTAACACATCTCCCGATGTGTAAAGCCATTACACTCCCGAAGTGTTGGAGGCACACACATAAGAACACTCAAAGACAAAACATCTGGTATAATATGGCTCACCGGGACGGTTACCGCACAGCGGGCGCCGACAGGCGCAACTCAGTTGTCAACCTAAACGAAGCACATTTTGACAAACAACCAGGACGGTTAGCTCAGTTGGTAGAGCGCATTCTTGACGTGAATGAAGTCAGAGGTTCGAGTCCTCTACCGTCCACCAATCATTCATCCCTCAAAACAGTCTTCCCGGCAAAAATCACCGCCACAGAGAGAAGAAGCAAAACTCCAAACTGAACATACGCCATACTGTCCGCACCAACGCTCCCGGTAACCCCCGCTCCCAAGCTCGCAAGACTAACTAAAAATCGTGTCAATACGGCCGTCAAAACCCCCGCAAGCATCAACCCATTGGATACAAGTTTTGAAGAACGAAGCAGTAAAAGTCCTAAAATCGCATAAAACGCCCCTGCAGTTATTCCAAAAAACACAGCAGTCCGAGTATACGCTGCGCTCCGGTTCCTTTGCTCTTCCTGCTTTTTCTGAAGTTCTTCCTGTTTTGCATTTTGCTCTTCCTGGTATTTCCTTTCATCCTCAAAATACTTCTGACAGGGAGGAGAGCTTTGCTGCGCGGGAGTTTCTGTACAACTTCGGGGTATGACAGGATACGGTTTGGTCTCAAGACTAACAAAGGCTTTGGGGTCGGGGTAAAAAGCCGCCAAGCCGTAGCCTGTCGTAATCGACAAAATTATCCCGACAAAAACAATATAGAGCCGACTAATCCACTTCATAAAAATGCCCAATGACCAATGCTAAATAAATGTAGCACACAATAGTTGAGTAGTAAAAATTTGTCATTTGTAATTTAGCATTTAGCATTCTAATATGAATTCATGCAACCCAAAGACCAAGTCCACAGAAGTATAGGAAAAATGTTTTTGGGCAACTTCATAGGCGGAGTCGCCTGGGGTTTAGGGGTAACAGTCGGGTTGTCCTTGCTTTTTGCCACGATGGGCTTCTTGGGTTCAAAAGTAAACTGGGTTCCAGTGGTCGGAAACTTCCTCTCCGAGATAACCAAATCCATAGAAGAAAACCGCCCCACAGTCGGCCCAAAAAAAGCTCCCAATTTGACAATTCCCCCAAACCAGTAGAGAATATACTTAAGTTAATTCCAGCGCCCGCATGAGACCTCACCAACCTCAAAGCTGAACGAACCCCATCGAACCGGGGAAAATCAAGATCACAAAAAGTTGGATGGAACCGTCCTCGCACGAGGGCTCCAACAGAAGGTGATTTTTTTTGCATAATTAATTCCACACTGTGCAAAAAAGTCTTACTGTTGCGTAGTTTCTCAACGAAGCATACAGCAAGGTTCTCTCGACAGAGAGGTTCTTATCTCGTTTTCCAAAGCTATATGTCAAAAAAACAGGATCAACCAAACCCAATGGAAACAATGAGGCACAGCGCGGAGCATGTCTTAACCATGGCCATGCTCAAACTCTATCCGGGACTCCTAGCTGCGATGGGCCCCGCAACAGAAGAGGGTTTCTATTTCGATTTCGATTTAGAAGGCGAAACAAGGTTCCGCAAGACTCCGTCTTCGGGTTCTTACCACGCAAGTGGCAAGGTTCCGTCTTCGGGTTCTTATTTTGACTTTGACAGCAAGCGAAAAATCCAAGAAAAAGACCTCCCAAAAATCGAGAAGAAAATGCAGGACATTATTAATGCCGATTTTCCAATCACCCATACCGAAATGTCGGTTGAAGAGGCACGAAAAGCTTTTTCCAACAATCCTTACAAACTTGAATGGATTGAGGAAGCAAACAAAAGGGGCGAGAAGGTAAGCATCTACACAATACAAGGCGATAGCCCGCCTAACACTTTTGTTGATGTCTGCAAAGGGCCACACGTAGAGAGAACCGGAAAAATCGGTCCTTTTAAACTGTTATCAATCGCCGGCGCCTATTGGCATGGCGATGAAAAAAACAAGATGTTAACTCGAATTTACGGCACAGCCTATCCAACACAAGAAGAGTTAGATAAATATCTCTGGCAGCAGGAAGAAGCCGAAAAAAGAAACCACAGAAAATTAGGTCAAGAACTTGAATTATTTGCAATCTTTCCAGAGATCGGTCAAGGCCTTCCCGTCTGGCTACCAAACGGATTCATCATTCGCCGCGAGCTTGAGGATTATATGCTCAAGGTCGAAAGGCAGCACGGGTACCAACACACAATCACCCCTGTAATATCAAAAGCCGAACTATTTGAAACTTCTGGTCACCTAGGCTTTTACAACGATTCTATGTACCCCCCAATAGAAGTAGATAACGAAAAACTTTACCTAAAACCAATGAGTTGTCCCGGAGCTATGATGGTTTATAAATCCAAAACCAGAAGTTACAGAGATCTGCCCTTTAAGCTCGGCGAATTCGGCCTTGTTTATCGGTACGAAAAATCCGGAGAACTGCATGGGCTACAACGCGTTCGCGGCTTCACACAAAATGACGCCCATATATTTTGCCGACCAGACCAACTCGACGAACAGCTAACCGAAGTTATAAAGATTCTAAAACAATTCTACAAAGACTTGGGCTTTACCCAATACTGGATGAGATTGTCTTTGTCTGACCCAAAAGATGCAAAGTATAAAATAGCAGAAAGAGATGAATGGGAAAAAGCAGAAAACGCCCTGAAAAAAGTGTTGGACGATAATAAACTCGAATACAAAATAGCCCCAGGAGAAGCAGCTTTTTATGGACCAAAAATAGATATACAAGCCGTTAATGTTTTTGGCAAAGAAGATACCATCTCTACAATTCAATTCGATTTTAACCTACCAAAAAGATTCGGTCTTTCTTATACCAACGAAGAAGGTAAGGAGGAAAAACCATATGTTATCCACAGAGCCCTAATTGGTTCGTTTGAACGTTTCTTTGCGTTCTTAATTGAACACTATGGCGGAGCATTCCCCATTTGGCTTTCGCCTGTCCAAGCAATAGTTCTCCCAATAACCGAAAGGAATACAGCTTACGCAAATTCTGTTCAAGTACTTCTTGAAAACGAAGGAATAAGGGCAGAGGCGGACAACAGAGCGGAAACTCTTCAAGCAAAGATAAGAGACGCCCAAGTAAGAAAAATTCCATACATGCTGGTAGTAGGCGACAGGGAAGAAAGTTCCAACTCCGTTGCGGTACGCTTAAGAAACGGCAAAAACGAAGGAGCTATAAAACTGAAAGAATTCGAAAGCCAAATCAAAAAAGTGATTCAAGAAAGAACAAACCTTTAACCGCTTTTACAGACCCCAGATTGCAGAAAAGTGCATGCCTGTGGTAGAATTGGTCAGTCACTTGGCGGTAAGGAATAATTTCAAAAGACCATATTGGAGGATTAATCAAAATATCCAAGCAAGAGAACTCCGCGTCGTAGACGCAGAGGGAAAACAGCTTGGACTTTTTTCGAGAGAAGAGGCACTTGCCAAAGCAAAAGAGCTAGAGCTAGATATAGTCGAAATAGCTTCTAACGCCAAACCTCCGGTTGCAAAAATTATTGACTTTGCCAAGTTTAGGTACCAGCAAGAAAAAAAGGAAAAAGAGGCAAGGAAAAAGGAGAAAAAGGGGACCGAGCAAAAAGAAGTTTGGTTGACCCCTTTTATCGGGGAAAACGACTACCAAACTCGCCTCCAAAAAATCCAGGAATTCCTAGGAGAAGGCAGTAAAGTCCGAGTAGTCATCAAGTTCCGGGGAGCCCAAATGTCCCACAGGGAATTTGGCTATCGCTTGAGCGAAAAAGTAGTACAGGCAACAAAGGACAGATCAGCAGTAGACCAAGAACCAAAATTTTTAGGTAGACAGCTAATAATGGTCCTAACGCCAGTCAAGTCAAATAAAACAGAAAAGGTAGGGGTAGAAAAAGTAGCGAAAGAGACAGCATGAAAAAAGTTAAGTTCAAAACCAGAAAAGCTTTAACTCGCCGAGTAAAAATTACCGGAACTGGTAAAATTTTACGCGGGCGGTCCTTTGGGCGACATTTAAAAGCAAACAAGAGTAAGAAACAATCGAGGGTCTACAAAAGGGCAATAGAGGTAACAGGCGCAGTCCGGAAAAAATTCCGGAAGGCATTAGGGTTAAGGTAATATGGCAAGAACAAAAACCGGCATAGTAAGACGAAGAAAACACAACAAAGTGTTGAAAGCTGCTCGTGGCTTTAAACAGGCAAGAAGTAAGCATTATAAGGTCGCAAAAGAAGCAGTTCTTCACGCAGGCCAACACGCATACATCGGACGAAAGAACAAAAAGAGAAACTTAAGGTCTCTTTGGATTGTCCGCCTAAACGCAGCAGTCCGCGAACACGGCCTCACCTACAGCAGATTTATAAAAAGCCTCAAAGACAAAAACATCGAACTCGACCGGAAAATACTCTCCGACATCGCAGTCCGCGATCCTCAAACCTTCGGAGAAATAGTTGGAAAAGCTAAATCCGCCTAATTTTAAAAACCCCCGCTTTTCTTCCCGAAACTAAAACATCATACCGCGCATCCAGGCTAAAATCCGAACTCTCCTTTAAGAACTCCTCAACAATATCTTTCTGGGACGTAAGAAGAACTAACACCCCACCCCTCCGCAAAACTCTAGAGAATTCAGCAAACATTCCTTTGTAAAGTGTTTCCGCCTCCACCTCCTCAGCCTGCCCCCACGGCGGATCAGTAACAATCTTATTAACCGAATCGTCTCCGAGAGGCAATTTTGTCGCATCCGCCTGAAAAACTTCTACATCATTTTTATGAAACCTTGTCTTTAAACATTCAAACTTATCCTTATCTTTTTCTCCTACAAACAATTTGCTATACGCTATTTGCATCCTTTCCCTCAGTATTGCTCCAGTCCCAGAAAATGGGTCAAGAAAAACATCATCCTCTTGAGGTTCAGACAAAATACATAACAAATTGCAAAGCTCCGGCCTCAACTCTCCGCGTTCTAAGTCTTTTTCAGATCGTCTATCGTACGTTAGCCTCAAAGCAAAAAATCCAATACCCTCGGACCGCTCCAAGAACCAAAATTCCAGATCCGGTTTTGACCGATCCAAGGTCAGCCGCGTAGCCTTCGCAATCTTTTCTTCAGCATTCTTCAAAACATTAAGTTCCACAGCCCTCAATTTGTTTTGATAAGAAGTAATCACCCTAAAACTGCGATCACGGCTCTTGACTCGCGGAACAGACATCTTCTTCAAAAAATCACTGTTATAAACAAACTTCATCATCCCAACCAAAGAGTTGGGTTCAACTTTTTTAAAAAAATGAAAAACATAAAAACTATTATTCAAAAACCTTAAAGCGGAAACTTCCTCAATAGAAGCTTCAGTCTCGTACACAACTAGACCATCAACCAAAAGCTCAACTTTTAAATCTGGAAGCTTCCTTTTAAGTTCCGCTTGAACAACCTCCCCCAAACCCGGAATAAATGTAGAAAAATATCTTGCCATATATAAACTAAGTATACCAAAAACCCATAATGTTTGATTACACCAACCTCGCACGGTATAATTCCTCATTCCGTCGAAACGGAACCCAGGAGAAATTCTCTTGGGCAGCACCTTAGCAACAGAAAGGCACGGTAGTGACAAGAAGCCACCAGTCGGTCTGGACACAAGAAGACTACGACAACTACATCGAAGCGGTAAGAGCGCGGCCTGTCTACGAACCTCCAACAGCGTTCGCCATCGGCCTCGCCAGCCACACACTAGTAAACGCGGGTGAGCCCGAAGTGATGTTTGGCGGCGCCCAAGTACTCGACACCTGGTATCCACATGTGAACCTGATGGAGCACTTCGACACTGCCGCAGTGCTAGCCGACGTGACAGGCCATTCCACTGGTTCAGCAAGCCGCAGCTTGTCCCGAACAAACATAGAAATGGTCCTGCGCATCTTTGGACCACTTGAAGGCGACGGCAAATACCACCCAAACATCGAAATACTCAAGGCTCTACACCAACTGCTCACGAGCCCTGACCACACAAAGACCTTAGTACCCCAAACAGTTGTGGTCACATTCATCGGCAGCCTGGACGATCCACCGGTTGACGTGCACGATTGCTACCTGCGCCTGCACCTCCTATCGCACCGAAGGGTCCAGCCTCGAAGCATCAACCTCAGCGGCCTCATCGGGCTACTGCCAAACGTCCTCTGGACCAGCGAAGGGCCACTGGCGCCGGAAACCTTCGAGATGGCCAAGCTGCAGTGCCTAGCACGGGGCGTACACCTGCGCGTATTTGGCGTAGACAAGTTCCCGCACATGACCGACTACGTTGTACCAAGTGGCGTACGTGTTGCCGACGCCAGCCGTGTGCGCTTGGGAGCCCATCTCGCCAAAGGCACTACTGTCATGCAGGAGGGATTCTGCAATTTCAACGCCGGCACGCTCGGCCCCTCTATGGTCGAAGGCCGGATCAGCCAGGGAGTGCTCGTTGGCGCCGGCTCGGACATCGGTGGCGGAGCGTCTATCATGGGCACACTCTCTGGAGGCGGCAAAGAGGTGATCACCATCGGTGACGGTTGCTTGCTGGGCGCCAATTCAGGCACAGGCATTAGCCTCGGCCCCGGATGTCAGGTACAGCAAGGCGTGTACGTTCTGAGCAACGGCCCCATTCGCCTGCAGCCAGAAGGCACCGTCGTGCGCACCTGGGAGCTCTCGGGCAGACCCAACCTGCGTTATTGGCGCAACAGCCTCACGGGCGAGTTGGAAGCCGGTCCGACCAAGGCCGCCGTCCAGCTCAACCCCGAGCTGCACACAAAACAGTAGCGATCCCAGGCCGAGTCGAAAAACACTGCCCAAACCCTGGGTCCAAGCCAAAAAAGCAAGGACCCAGGGAACCGCACTTCAAACAAAAAAGAAATTCACGGGGAAAGATAATCTACAGCCCGAACTAGGGGAGACTCATGGGTTTCAACAACCGCCCCATCCCCCGAAGAAACCAACACCTCAACTTGTACACTAACCGGTAAAACTCCAAAAACTTTATAAACCCGTCTCTCTCGGACAACACGTGTATCTACCTGGGAAACAGTCTGGGCCCCCAACACACGTGATATTTCCTCCCTCTTAAAACTATCCGAAAACACGGAAATACCAGCAAGAACCACAACTGCAAAAAGAATCAAAGGAAAGATAGTAACAAATCCAAGACTGCCAGCCAAAGGCTGGTCGTCCTTTGGACGAGGCAGGAACATAATTCATTTGTACATATCGTGAAAACACTGTCAAGTAGCAACTCGTTGACACTAAGCCATGCCTGCACTACAATAAAACAATTGCAAAGGCATTGATGTGGTGCATTCGCCACGGAGTCCCAGCACCAGACGGTGCGGGACCGGGTACCGACTGGTACCTGGCCGTCCGCCTGAACTACGAAGTAGGGCGGACCGGGAAGTTCCCGTAATAGAACAAAAGGATGTCGAGCCCCAGGCTACGGAGTCCTACAAGCAAAAAATACGGTGGTACCGTTCTTGACCGCTCAGTTTACTCTGAACGAAGTGAAGAGCCCGTATGTGTTCTTCATTAACTTGGAGAGTACATACGGGCGATTTTGTTACAATGGTTCACCGGTCTAATGTCCAACATCCAATGTCTTATGTCTTACATCTTTTAGTATGGACCAAAAACTACACAACCTAAAAACTCAAGCCTGGGCCCAAATAAATTCCGCCGATTCTGTCGCCGAACTTGAACAATTAAGAATTAACTATCTTGGAAGAAATGGCGAGCTAAATAAAATCGCAGAGGATTTAAAAAATCTCGACTCAAACCAAAAAGCATTAGTCGGAAGAATCTTCAACGACACAAAAAATGCCCTGGAAAATCTTATCTTGGAAAAAATCCAGGAAATACGCGGAGAAGAAAAGAAAGGCTGGTTTGACCCAACAGTTCCCGGAATAGAACCGATTTTGGGCAATCTCCATCTAGTAACCCAAGCAATTGAAGAAATTTCCGGAATCTTCCAGAAAATCGGATTTGTGCGCGTCCGCTACCCCGAAGTTGAATGGGATTGGTTTGCTTTCGAAGCTCTCAATATGCCCAAAGATCATCCCGCACGCGACGAATGGGAAACGTTCTTTGTAGACCATCCCGAGGACAAAAAATACGGCAAGATGGTCCTAACTCCCCATACTTCATCCGGCCAACCAAGAGAAATGCAAAGAGTGAAAGTTCCTCCAATCAGAATGATCAACATTGCCAAATGCTATCGCCGCCAATCGGATAACACCCACGTCCCAATGTTCCATCAATTTGAAGGTTTAGTAATAGACAAAGGTATCAATATCACACACCTTAAAGGAACAATCGACTTTTTTGCAAAGCAATTCTACGGGGAAAAAGCAGTATCCCGAATCCGCCCATTTCATTTTATGTTCACAGAACCCTCATTTGAGGTAGATTTCTCCTGTGTCCATTGCGACGGCAAAGGATGCCGTTTCTGTAAAAGCGGCTGGCACGAAGTAGGGGGAGCCGGAATGGTACATCCAAATGTTCTTAAAGCAGGCGGAATAGACCCCACGGAATACTCAGGGTTTGCATTCGGCTGGGGGGTAGAACGCGCCCAACTCCTGAAACCTGGAATAGAAATAGACGATCTTAGAACCCTATACAGCACAGACCTAAGACACTTACGACAATTCTAATATGGACATCCTTATCCCCGACAATTGGCTAAGAGAGTTTTTAAAAACCAAGGCTTCTCCGGAAGACCTTCAGCGTTGCTTGTCTCTTTGCGGCCCCTCCGTTGAAAGAATCCGCGAAGGCAAAACCGGCCCTGTTTACAATCGCGTAGCGAAAGCGAAGCGTATTGCAAACTACAACGTGGTTTATTCTATTGAAGTAACAACCAATCGTGTCGACTCAGCAAGCGTTTATGGTATTGCTAAAGAAGCTGCAGCAATTCTACCTCGCTTCAAATTCCCAGCAAGACTGGAAATACCAACTCCCGCCACAGTCAAACCCGAAGCAGACACCCTACCTTTGGACATTTCAACAAACCCCAAACTCACAAAAAGGGTAATGGCCGTCGTTTTACAAGTCACAAATGCTCCTTCTCCAGACTGGCTAAAAAATCGCCTTGAAGATTCAGGTATTCGCTCGCTGGGATCCTTAATAGACATTACAAACTATGTAATGCTTGAAACGGGACATCCAACCCACGTATTCGACTACGACCGTATAAAAACTCACAAACTTATTTTTCGAGAATCAATACCCGGAGAAAAATTAACTACCCTAGACAAAAAAACTTTTAAACTCCCGGGTGGCGACATTGTAATCGACGATGGAACGGGAGAGATTGTAGATCTTCCGGGAATTATGGGAACCGAAAACAGTGTTGTAAATAAAAACACTCGCCGCATAATCTTTTTTGTAGACAACACCAGTCCTGCTCGCATCCGACAGACCTCTATGTCTTTGGGAGTAAGAACACAAGCAGCATCAATGAACGAAAGGGGAGTAGATCCGGAATTGGGAATGACTGCAATCCTAAGAGGAATACAGCTCTACAAAGAACTTGCCAACGGAAAAGTTGTCAGCAAAATCCACGACATCTACCCCAACCCTTACAAACCTAAAAAAATCACAATTTCCGAAGAATTTATAGAGGAGAGGTTGGGAATAAAAATCCCAGCAAAGGAAGTAACAACCATCCTCTGCTCTTTGGGTTTTGGTATAACTCTACAACCTACAACCCACAACCTAACCGTCCAAATCCCCTCCTACCGCGCGCTTGACGTCTCAATTCCCGAAGACATAGTTGAAGAAATAGCAAGAATATACGGCTACCATAACATCCCAAGCACTCTTATGTCTGGCCCCCTACCAAACCAACCAACAGACTCTACTTTTAACTTCGAAACAAAATTAAAAAACACCCTCAAAGCTCTAGATGGAACAGAAGTCTACACATCTTCTTTAGTTTCCAAAAACCTATCCTCCCTACCAGTCTTAAAAGGTCAGACCTTGCAAACTCCACTAAAGCTAAAAAATCCCCTGGGAAAAGAAGGGGAATACTTAAGAATGTCTCTTGCTCCGTCAGTTGTCCGAGCTGTAGAAGACAACAAAAGAGAAAAAGGTCCGTTCCACTTGTTTGAAATTTCAAATACCTACTTACCCAAAACAGAGGATCTTCCCGAGGAGAAGCTAATGCTGGCAGGAGTTTTTGCAAATTACGATTACAGAAAAGCAAAAGGGGTCGTAGAACAGTTATTGAAAGAGATGCGAGTTGCGGTAATCTGGCAAGCAAAAGATCAAGAAGGATACGAGACCGGAAGATCTCTGGCTGTAAAGTCCGACAAAAAGGTCTTAGGTTACTTCGGGTACTTAAATTCTGGCCATCTCTACTACGAGTTCTCCGTGAGAGAACTAAAGAAGTGCGCAAAAGATATTCCCAATCTACATCCAATCCCTAAAAATCCTCCACAGGTAGAAGATGTTAACCTTATTACACCCCATGGTGTTTATTTGGCAGAAGTCATAGAGGAAATTAAAAAAGTCGACAAACAGATAACAAAGGTCGGGCTTGCCGATGTTTACGAAGACACAAAAACCCTAAGAATAAGCTACTCAGACCCCGAAAAAACTCTAACCAATAGTGAAGTAGAAGAAATCCGCAAAAAAATCCTAAAAACTCTCAAAGAAAAACTTCAAATCTCCCTGAAATAGAAACTATTCAACAGACCGATCCTAATTCCGCCGACGCTCCTCAGCCTTCCGATTTCTAGTTGCTCTTTTTTGCCCTCTTGATTGTCTTCTCGCTGTCTCCTTCTCGGCTTCAACCCTCCGCCTCTCTCGAGCTTTTTCGCCTTGAACTTCCTTAAGAGCCTGAAGCTGTATTTCGCGCCCCCTTGTAATAACTCCCCGCCCTTCCCCCGAAACCTCCTCGTCAAGATAACGTTTAGCCTCAGGAGACAGAGATTTATCAAGAGCCTCAATCTTACTACGTCTAGATCCAACCGCTTGATGTTGGTCCCCAGCCCTGCCAAACTCAAGCCAAATATCGCGTAATTGTCGTGCCGCCTCCTCAAAAGTCAAGAGGGCAACAACTTTTCCTTCCACCACCGTAGTCGGCCTGCGCTCCAAATTCATTTAGCAAAACACTCTATCACAAGACATCCACATCTTGTCAAGGAGAAGCTGCATTCCAAGCAACACCAACTCCAATTGTAATCTTTCTGTCCGAGGCATTTCCATTTTTATCCTTCGCCTTTGCTACCAACGTATGCACACCATCCTTAACTCCCGAAAAAGTTACCTTCCAAGGCTTAGTAGTCAAAAGATACTTCTTGTCATTGTCCATTGTAATCTCTATCTCAACAATATCAGTTACGGACTTTGCGTCCGCCCGAACCTCAACATCCCCGGAGGGAACCTGGTCGTGGTCCTTTGGTGTCAGAAACTCAACATTAATAGGATTTGCAGACCCGCAATAATCCGCCGGAGGATGGTATTTAGAATCCGACTGAGTATCCAACCACTCTATTATCCCTTTCTGCCACATGTTCTCTTCCGATCCGGTCGGGTCTTCTTCGCGAAATACATACATTTCCCGCGTATCGTAATCGCCTCCGGCAACCTGCGACGGAGTAGCCATCTTGCCGTCCCCTTTGCAAAGTTTCATCATCACATGCACCGGATCCTCTTCATCCGGCTCAGTCCCTTTTATAAAATACTCGGTTCTCGAGGCAAAACCATCATGCGACCGGTACCCTGACAGTTTATCAACTTCCAATTGAACCACTCCACTAGGAACCTCAAAACCAACGTTTGGCTTACCTACTAAAGCTTCGGCAATAATCCTATTCCAAATCGGAGTAGCCCCCGAAACCCCCGAAGCAACCTTCTTCATCGGAGTGTTATCGTTGTTCCCAACCCAAGCTCCCACAACGACCGAAGGGGCCCAACCAATGGCCCAATTGTCCCGCTGATCGTTCGTAGTTCCAGTCTTGACCGCAACTTTCTTACCCGAGACATTAAGTAGTGATCTTGTACCAAAAATCTCAGCCCGAGCATTGTTGTCCGATAAAATATCAGAAATTATAAACGCCTCAGCTTCCGACAAGACCTTCTCTCCTTTTTTCTCCTCATATTCCTCCAAGACTTTCCCCTTTAAATCCTCTACCTTAAGAATCGAAATGGGCTCATATTTCAAACCACCGTTGGCAAAGGCCCCATAAGCGCTAGTTATGTCAATAAGCCTTACCTCTCCTCCCCCCAAAGTCACCGATAACCCAAACCGCGTCAGATTTTCTTTTGTGGGAGCCAGTGTCCCAATACCCATGTCATACGCAGTAGACAACATATCGGCAACTCCAGAGATAGCCAACATCTTAACAGCCGGAATGTTCACTGAATTTGCCAACGCATACCTAACCTGTATAGGCCCACGGTATTTTCCGTCATAATTTACAGGTTCATATTTCGGTAAGTTCTCTCCACCAGGAAAGGTTGTCGGCGTGTCCATCAAAAGTGTAGAAGCTGTGTATCCCTTCTTCAATCCGGTAACGTACGTAACAGGTTTTATTGCAGAACCTGGCTGCCGTTTAGACAAAGTAACATTGACCTGCCCGTCATAATCCTCCGCTCCAAAATCCTTAGATCCAACCATCGACAAAATCTGCCCGTTTTGGGGATCGACAACCAAAGCCGCACCGTTTGTAATATGTTGCCCCTCAACTTTTGCAATTTCCTCAGAAACGATACTTTGCGCTTTTTCCTGGAGTTCCCAGTCAAGAGTTGTTGTAATTTTTAACCCGCTCTGAAGAGCCGCCTGCCCATACCTTTCCTCCAAAATCGATTGAACATAAGTTACAAAATGCGGTGCCTTAAAAGAAGCCGCTTTCCCTATAAACTTAACTTCCGTCAATTGCTTTAAAGCTTCCTCTTCTTGTTCTTTTGTTACATAGCGATCGTCCTTCATTCTTTTCAAAACAGTTTTTGTTCGGCCAACATATGCATCCGGCGTAGTACTGTACGGCGAATACCTTGAAGGACTCTGGGGAAGCCCTGCTAAAACCGCAGACTCAACCAAGCTTAAGTCCTTTGCGCTCTTTCCAAAATACGTTTCAGCAGCAGACTCAACCCCCCGCGTTGCCCCCCCATAAGGAGCGTTGTTAAGGTACATCGTTAAGATCTCGTCCTTAGAATACTTACGCTCTATTTGAACAGCCAATACAAACTCTTTAATTTTTCGGGGTAAAGTCCGCTCGGAAGTTAATAAAACATTCTTCACTAGCTGCTGGGTTAGCGTCGATCCCCCTTGGAGTTTCCCACGAAAAGCAATGTTCACAACAGCCCGCGCCATGCCAATGGGATCAAAGCCAGAATGTTTATAGAAGTTCTTGTCCTCAACAGCAATCGTTGCTTGCTTCAAGTACGGGGGAATATCTTCAAATTTTACCGGAGTTCGTTTCTCGTTTTCGTATATGTCATACAATAAGACTCCATTTCGGTCATAAATCTTAGACGAAACCCCAGAAACCTCAGAAACCTTATCCGGAGAGGGGAGACCGATTGCAAATATCGGCATTATGACAAACAGCAAAACAAAAAGCCCGACTACCCCCAAAAAAGAAAGCAGACCAAGACGGTAAAGAAAGTGACCTTTGCCGCGCCGGGGAGAGCGGTGACGATGTACATTACCGTAGTCTGTTCGACCACGGCTGCGAAGAGCAGACTTCCAAGCCATGAGCTTGTAAAGTATATCAAAAACAAATTACAATTGGTGTAATGACCAACTCCAATACACTTCTGACCAGAAGAGTAGACAAAGTTCTTCCTTCAAAAGAAGCCCTCGAAAAACTAATGGGGAAGAGGAAAATAAAACTTTACCAGGGTTTTGACCCAACAGGAACCCGTCTCCATTTAGGCCACAGTATTGGTCTTCGGAAACTAATGGAGTTTGCCAACGCCGGCCATGAAGTAATTTTTCTTTTTGGAACCGGAACAGTCCTTGCAGGAGGGGGAGACCCTTCGGACCGTGACACCGGCCGAAAAATGATAACCCAAGAAGAGATTGATGCGAATATCAAGGACTGGAAAAAGCAAGTATCACCCCTAGTTGATTGGAGCAAGATAACCATTAAGCAAAACGGCGACTGGCTTATCCCCCTTACATTAAAAGAAATTCTCGAGATTGCAAACAACATCTCAGCAATTCAATTATTTAAGCGCGAAATGTTCCAACGCAGGCTACAGCACGGCGACACCGTGTGGCTTTCCGAAACCCTGTACCCACTCCTCCAAGGTTATGATTCAGTCGCGATGGATGTTGATTTAGAAATAGGCGGAACAGACCAAGAATTTAATATGTTAGTCGGGCGAGAACTGATGAAGAAGATGAAAAACAAAGAAAAGTTTGTCTTAACTACTCCGATGATTTTGGGAACCGATGGCAAACAAATGAGTAAAAGTTCAGGCAATTGCGTCTGGTTGGATGACACGGCAGGAGAAATGTACGGAAAAATAATGAGCCTTCCGGACGAACAAATAGAATCTTACTTTGAAAACTTGACCAATCTTTCGATAAAAGATATTCCAACTCATCCAATGGAGGCAAAGAAAATGCTTGCAAAAGACATCGTCCGCCAGTTCCACGGAGAAAAAGAAGCAGAAGAAGCGCAAAAAGAATTTGAAGAAGTTTTTAGTCGCGGCGGCACTCCGGAAAACACACCAACCTATTCCGTAAAAAGTCCTACTATAGACATCATCGAAGCACTGACAGGGTCTCACCTTGTCACCAGCCGCTCAGAAGCACGAAGACTACTTGACCAAGGGGGTCTCGAATGGAATGGCGAAAAACTGGAAACCGCAGAACTCGAAGTCGGTGAAGGCGGTACCCTAAAAGTAGGCAAACACAGGTTTCTCAAGATAGAAAAGGGTTGAGCGGTTTGGGCTTAGAAACTAGTATGGTAAGGGGGTTTAGCAAGGGGCACAAAACCCTTCAGCCCTAAACCATACGAGCTTCCACACCTCTTAACCCTCTACTATGTCCAAAATGGAACTATCAAAATCCACCAAACGTCTCCTCAAAATCCTCGCACTCGTTGCCGGCCTCGCCCTCGTCCTCTCCTCCCTCCTGGCCCCACTTCTTTATATTTAGCCCATAACATTGACATTCTTCCATCGCTATGAGAAAATACCTGGCGGGAATGATTTTGTTGCACACAAACTTGAGAGGATAAAGACATGGGAGGCACAATCCCTGACTCAGATTTTTTCTTGGCTAACGCGAGCGCAGTCAAGAGAGCCGCAGTTCTGCGACCCGACAGCACAGAGGCGGACGTCTTACTGACTGCCAAAAGCATCTCCGAGCAGCTGGGTCAAATAACATGGCCGCCCCCCGACTTATTCGCGGAGCGCCTGAGGCACTTCCAGAAGGATTCGTGGAACTATTGAGTAAAATCAATGCCACAAGACAAAACCCTTCTCCAAAGAAACTGGCCAACAACCTCGCCGCTCTACTACTAACCATCGCGGCCCAACAAAGATAAACTCGCCACACCGCCACATACTACCCACCGGCTCGCAAAAGCCCTAAAAAAGCCTCGCGAGCCGGCAACCCACCCTTTGCTATACTCCTTACATGGACTTAAACCTTCCCGTCTCATCTCTCCCTTTCGTCGGCCCAAGCTACGCCAAAAAACTAAAAAAACTAAAAATCCAAACTTTAAAAGACCTGCTCTACCATGTCCCACACCGCTATGAAGATTTTTCCCAAGTAGAAAAAATCCAAACCCTCCAGCCAGGGGAAACGGTAACTATAAAAGGCCAAATCGTCGCGATAAAAAATATCTTTACCCGCTCCAGAAAACAAATCCAACAGGCAACAGTTTCCGACGGCCAAGATTCAATCGATATCATCTGGTTTAACCAACCATTTATTGTAAAAACCCTCCCCATTGGAACTTATGTTTCTCTGTCCGGCAGAGTAGAAGCCTCCGGCCGCAAAAGAACTCTAATCTCCCCAAAATACGAAAAAATCTCCCACAACCCACAACCTACAACCTACAACCAAACGACCATCCACACCGGCCGTCTCGTCCCCATCTACCCCGAAACCGAAGGTATCTCCTCTCGCTGGCTCCGCGCCCGCTTCCACCAACTTTTCAACGTCTTAAACCAAATTGACGACCCTCTGCCTTCTGGTATTCTTACCCGCTACCATCTCCTCCCCTTGGCCCAATCTTTATCTCAAATCCATCTCCCCGAAAATTTCCAACAGGCCCAAACCGCCAGAAGACGTTTTGCTTTCGACGAACTTTTAGAACTTCATCTTCGCTCTTTAACCCGTAAAAAAGAATGGAAAGAAGAAAAACTCGCACACAAGTTTAGAATAGACCAAGAAAAGATTTTTGGATTCACAAACTCTCTGCCTTTCTCCCTAACTAATTCTCAAAACAAAGCCATCCGGGAAATCTTAAACGACCTCGCAAAGTCTCAACCCATGAATAGACTTTTAGAAGGAGATGTCGGTTCCGGCAAAACAGTCGTTGCAGCATTAGCATGCTATTTAGCACATCTTAACGGTTTCCAAGCAGCAATAATGGCACCAACCCAAATACTTGCAATCCAACACTTCCAAACCCTCGAAAGCATCTTAAAGCCACTGGGCGTCACAGTAGATCTGCGAACCAGTTCTCAACGAGTCACGAGTCACGGGTCACAAGATGTCCTCGTCGGAACACACTCTCTCGTCCAAAAAGGCGTTTCCTTCAAAAACCTAGGCCTCGCAATAATCGACGAACAACACAGGTTCGGTGTTCGTCAACGCGCACTTTTATCCGAAAAGTCCACAGGATCCCTATCCCCACATATCCTAACAATGACTGCTACCCCAATTCCCCGAACTGTCGCTCTTGTTGCTTACGGCGATCTCGACTTATCAACCTTAGACGAATTGCCAAAAGGCCGGATAGAAATAAAAACCTGGGTCGTACCTCCCCAGAAAAGAGAAGCAGCCTACAACTGGATTCGTGATCGTGTAAAAAACACAGACGAACAAGCCTTTATCGTCTGCCCCTTAATCGAAGAATCGGAAAAAGAAGGAATGAAATCAATAAAGGCCGCAAAAGTAGAATTCGAAAGATTATCAAAAAAGGTTTTCCCGGATCTTCGCCTCGGGCTTCTGCACGGCAAAGTAAAAAACAAAGAAAAAAATGAAATTATGGAAAGATTGAAAAAAGGGGACATAGATGTCCTCGTAGCAACCCCAGTGGTTGAAGTAGGAATCGATATTCCCAACGCAACAATCATGATGATTGAAGGAGCAGAAAGATTTGGGTTGGCCCAACTCCATCAACTACGGGGTAGGGTAGGAAGAGGCACAAAACAATCTTACTGTCTTCTTTTTTCAGATACTAAGTCAGAAAATCCCCTCAAAAGACTTAAAAATATGGAGAGGACGTTGTCCGGGAGAAAACTTGCAGAACTTGATTTAGAAATCCGCGGCCCAGGAGAACTTTACGGCACAGCCCAACACGGTTTCCCTGAGCTAAAAGTTGCCTCCTTTGCAGACGTCGAACTTATAAAAGCTGCACAAGAAGTAGCAGAGGAGCTGATAAACAGCACCGAAAGCTCTACCTACCTCCAGTCACTCTTGAAAAAAGAATCTATAGCGTTAAATTAGGATCTGTGTTAAAATTGTGCCTACATGACTCCACTACCAAAGCGTAAACACACAAGATCACGAACCGGGAAACGTCGAGCAACCAAAAAGCTCGCTATTACCAATTTTGTGACCTGTCCTTCTTGCAAAAAACTGAAAAGACCGCACATGGTTTGTTCGCATTGTGGCTATTACCACAAACAGGCAAAACCGTAAAAACGCAAAACGTTTTGCGTTTAACGTTTAACGTCCATGAAAGCCTCCAACGACCCTCGCCATCAAAAACGTAGGATGGTTGTCCGACAACTATTCGCGCTCATGTTTGCCCCAAACCAAGAAGTAGACGAAAAAACAACAGAAGTCTTAGCAAAAAAAGACGAAATTGATGCCCTGATTACCAAAAATGCCCCCGAATGGCCAATAGATAAACTGAATCGAACAGATCTCGGCATCCTTCGCCTCGCAGTCTACGAGTTAATGATCGAAAAAAAGGAGCCCATCAAAGTTATAATTGATGAAGCTGTAGAACTTGCAAAGGAAATGGGCAGCGAAAATTCCCCAGGCTTTGTAAATGGAGTTTTGGGAAGCATTATCAAAGATGACCCGCGGTTAGAAGAAAACGAGGCGATCAAAGACTATCCCAAACCTGACCCAGGAACCACACAGACAGACTCTCCTCCCGAGGAAGCATCCTCCAACTAAACTCTGTTTTAACACTTGTGACACCTTAGACACTTATGCTACCTTTCTAAGATATGTCTCCAAAAGACAGAGTAAAAGAAATACTAGCCGAAAAATTGGGAGTTGAACTAACCGACATCGACAACCAAAGCCTTCTTCTAGAAGACCTGGGAGTCGACGGAATAATACTTGCAGAGGTTTTAGAAAGTATAAAGACCAAAACAAACGTCGAAGTCCCAATCGAGGAAGTCAAAGAAGTCCAAACCGTTTCCGAACTCGAAAACCTAGTAGAAGAACACACATTAGAGTAATGGATGACGCGAGAGAAAAGATCATTGAGGAGAAAACTGGCATAGTTTTCCAAGACAAAGCCCTACTCCACAGAGCTTTTGTCCACAGATCCTTTTTAAACGAAAGAAAAGACGAAAAAGAGTCAAATGAACGTTTAGAGTTCCTAGGCGATGCGGTTTTGGAATTCTTGGTCTCCAACCACATTTATCTTCATTTTCCCGGCCAAGACGAAGGACACTTAACCGCTCTCCGTTCAAAACTAGTCAACACAACTTCCCTTGCCCAAACTGCACGAAACTTAAATCTTGGAGAATCTTTATACCTATCCCGAGGGGAGGAGCAGGGCGGAGGTAGAACAAATACAAGCCTGCTTGCAAACACAGTCGAGGCGCTTTTAGGTGCAATTTTCCTTGACCA
>MHCB01000037.1 GCA_001816455.1 Candidatus Blackburnbacteria bacterium RIFCSPHIGHO2_12_FULL_44_25 | reverse complement strand
TTACATTTTGAGCAATCAGTTTCGAAAGAAACCTTTTAACTAAATTTTTCAAAAAATATAACCCCAACAACCCAACAACCATCCCCCCAATAAAAACTAGAAACGCTAAGTTTATCGGCAACTTCTCTACATTCTTGTAAACTGCAAACAAAGAAAACAAAGTCGCTGTTATCGCGACAACCGCAATCTCTACAGGCACCGCCAGGATTGCAATATCCCTGGGTAGGTTCTTTTGGCGAGATAAATAAACTCGACTAGCAAACGACCAAACGTTTCCCGGAATAAATCTCGTAGCCTCACTGAAAAACCAAATCGACAAGCCGTTTACCTTGTCTATCGAAGCTCCCAAAGAGAGAACTAGGAATCTCCACGAAAGAGCACGCATATATAGATAACCAATAAAAAGACAAACCGCCACTCCAATCCTCAGAGGAGAGAACGAGAATAGTGCTTCCTGAAGTTGCCCGTAATACGAATTAAGCGTCTTTGCAATAAAAACAAAAGTTACCAAGATAACGGCAGCAGATAACACGTTCTTAACAGCTCTTTTTGATATGAAGCTTACGATGTAATATGATAACACGGCATGAAGATTAAGAGTTTAGCGTTCGGAGTATCGATTTTGTTCTTTGTATTTAGTCTAAAGGTCTTGCCACACTACGGAGTTAATTGGGATGCAATTAGCCATCTTTCTCGCGGCCAGGCGTTTCTTCACTATTATCTAACCGGAAAAACAAGCTATTCTGATCTTGAAAATTGGAATCTATACCAGGACAAAGAGGGAAAAATTAAGGAAAACACAGCAGGAGATACCTTTCCGCGAAAAAGACTTTATTTTCAAAATGTAAACACAATCTTCTTTGATCCGGACATCCCAAAGAAAGAAATCCCCAGAGTAAGCATATATCAATACGCTGGTGATGTATTTGGAGATATCAAAGAACGCTACGAGTATGGCCATCCCCACGTAAGCGATCTCCTATCTTCGGTTTTTAATTATGTTCTTTTCCAAAAATTGGGCATATTAAACGACATAGATTCGTATCGTGTTTATGGTGTCTTACTGGGAAGCTTACTTGTGGGACTGGTTTTTTACTGGACCTCTTCGCTTTACGGAAGATTTCCCGGACTTATCGCAGCGTTATCACTCTCACTTTATCCACTCTTTTGGGCAGAAACACACATCAACAACGAGAAAGACATCCCCGAAACAGTCTTTTGGAGTTTTATGTTGTTCTCCATCTGGCGCGGTGTAACTTCTAAAAACTGGAAATGGGTACTTGCCTCTGGTGTTTTCTTTGGATTGGCACTTGGAACAAAGTTCAATATATTATTTTCGGCCTTTGTGATCGTTCCGTGGCTACTCGTGTACTTGGCTTCCCGATATAGGGAGCACAGGAAGCTTGCCCCAGTTCTTTTTGCGGCACCCCTAATTGGTGTTGCTATCGTTGTTGGGACCTGGCCGCTTTTTTGGACAGACCCAGTAAACAAAATTACGCGGATTGTAGGCTTCTATAAAGACATAGGAACAACAGTAAACGTGGACGAACGCTTTATTGGACCTTTGGGAACGAATACATACGCAACCCAATGGATTCTATATACTACCCCTCTAGTAATTCTAGCCCTCGCTTTGGTTGGTATTTTAGTCTGTGTTGCCAGAATTAAAAAACGAGATACAGATTCATTACTCTTTTTACTGTGGTTTATCGTTCCAATCGCGAGAGTTACCTGGCCAGGTACAAACATCTACGGTGGTGTAAGGCAGATTATGGAATATATACCGGCAATGGCAATAATCGCAGGAATTGGGGCGGGACAAATAACCAAACTGTTTAAACCAGCCCGAATTATTGTCCTCCTTCTTTTTATTCCAATAACCCTAAAGCTTCTTGAGATCCACCCAAATGAAAATGTCTATTTCAACCCGCTGATTGGAGGACTCAAAGGAGCAAAGGAACGTGACTTTCCAGGTTGGGGAATGTCATTCGGAGCGCCATACAGAGAAGCTATAGAGTGGGTAAACAAAAACGCAGAGCCAGGTGCAAAATTAACTCTTGGCTATGAAATTTTAAGCAACATTCCAGGAATTTTTATAAGACCTGATATTGATTATAAAAGCAACAGAAGCGGATATTTAAGGGAGGGGGAGTATGTAATATCTCTAAGGTCGCACGGAACCGACAATCGTTCATATTTTGACATGTATCTTGATAAGATGGTGGAACCGTTGCACGAGATAACGGTTGATGGAGTTGCTATTTTAAAAATTTGGAAAAATGATGAAAAGCATCTTAAGCCGGAGTGGAAAACTGAGAAGGTTTTGGATAAAATCAAAGTTACAAAAAACGACTCCTCTATTCTTTTTGAATTAGCCAAAGAGGTAAAACTATCAAGGTTAGAATTAAAGTATCTAGAAAACTCTACTTGCAAACAGCTTTCTTGGGCTTATTTGGTAGTTTCAAAAAATGGTAAAGACTGGGAAAGGGTACCAGGAGTATTACCAGAAGAGGCCAGGATTAGAACTTTAGGCATTCAGCCATCGGAGGGAAAATTTATTGAACCCTTTGTAGGCCAAGTTGCCAAGTTTATTGAAATTAGACTTAATCCAGAAGACTCTTGCCTTAAAAACGTCACTGACTCAAGCTTGTATTACTTTGAATAATTAAACAAAAATAATGATACTTACCGACGACACAATAAAAAGAATCAAGAAAGACCCCTTAAAGGTGGTATTTAGAGCTTTCAATAAATACATTTTCGGGACAATACGTTATAAAAAAGGAAAAGGTTATGATGCAGCGCTGTACTGGCAAGACCGTTTTAATAAATACAGAGACTCAATAAAGGGGCCTGGGGACGAAGGTTTAACTGAAAAAGAAAATCTGGAAATGTACAACCAGGCCAAAAAAACTTTCTTAAAATTTTGCAAAGCAAAGAAAGTGTCATTTACAAAGTCAAAGGTTTTAGAGATTGGACCAGGTACTGGCTTCTACACAGAAATCCTTAAGAGTTCTGGAGTAAAAAATTATACAGGTCTTGATATAACTGACGCGGCTTTTAACAAACTGAGGAAAAAACATCCTGCTTTTAAGTTTATCAAACGCGACGTAACAAAATACTCTCCTCCCGAAAGATATGACCTTATCGTAATGATCGATGTTATCGAGCACATAGTCGAGGAAGAAAAACTTAAAAAAGCTATGGAGAACATAAAAAAGTCACTTAAACCAAAAGGAGTTTTTATTCTTGCTCCGGTTATGCAAAGAAGCAAAAAGCACCTCTTCTATGTGCGACATTGGACAGTAAAAGACGTTGAAGCACTTTTTGAGGATTACAAAGTCAGTAAACCAGTGGCTTTCCGCAACGGACATATTGTATCTATTAGACGCGGTTAGTTCCTCTTTTTCCTGTCTTCCGTAAAACTACAAACGTCGATAACCCAAACGGAAGATTTACAAAGGCCAACAAAAAGGACTCGAGCTTATAAAGAGTAATCATAAATGAATTTAAAAAAGGCGGAGCAGGGCGGACATCAGACTCAGTATTTCCAATAGGTGCGATTGATTCATATAAACGTTTTAAGATTGCCAATGGTAGTAGGAAACTCGCAAAGTAGCTTGCCTTTATTACTTTAAGGCCAACCATTACCGCTAAGCGCTCAAGTTCCTCAGTTGTGTATCTATGCTTTGTGTGAACCACAATATCATGGCTCCCCCGAAGCCAGTTATAAGCAGGAACTTTTAGTATTAATACTCCACCAGGCTTCAACACTCTCTTGAACTCCAAAAGAGCTGTCCTGTCATTCTTTACCTTCTGATGGTAAAGAACATCTACAGAAACTACTAAATCAAAAGTGGCTTTTTTGAAAGGGAGTTTAGCAATTGAAGCAAGTCGCGCATTGACACCCCTTTTCTTTGCGTATTTTATGGCCTCAGGACTAATATCTACACCTGTAACACTGCCAAACAACTGGAGCTTCTTTGCTAGAAGCCCAGTTCCACAGCCTGCGTCAAGGATATTATGATTAACACTGTTTGCATATTTTCTTACTAAGTTAAGAATTACAAAGTGGTTTCCTACGTAAAAAAAATGGGAAGCCTCGTTCTCGTAAATATTCTGATACTCTGATATTTGCATGCTATTTAAATTTGTCCACGACCATCAGACGTATCCATAAAAGAAAAATATCCCAATAAGTAACAATTATCTTCATGGGCTTAAAGAACTGTGACTGTCCAAATTTTCTATCGTAATGATGAACTGAAACTTGTCTAAAAACCCCCCCAACCCTCTCCACTTTTTTGGCAAGCTCAATACAAATCGACCCACTATTGCTCTCAAGTTTTATCTTTCCGAGAACCGAACGCCTTATTAGTCTAAAGTCACAGTCCACATCATATATCGGCAACCAGAAAATCCAGCGATTCAAAAACTTATGTAAGTTACCAAAAAAAACGCGGTACCCGGCGTCTCCCCTCCGCATCTTTATGCCGTTCACAAAATTGACATCTGGAGTCATCAACGAAAGAAGTACAGGCAATTCCTTTACATCATACTGACCGTCTCCATCCGTATAAAAAACCAAACTCTTAGAGGAAGCAGTAAAACCACTTCTCAGTGCACCCCCGTAACCACGATTCTTCCTGTGTGTTACGACCTTAAGTTTTTTGTATTTCTTAGTTAATTCTTCTAATACTTCCGCACTGTTGTCAGGAGATGCATCATTCACAACAATAACCTCGTAATCTTTTGTGATTTTTTGCAATGTACTAAAGGCATCAACTACCAATCCGCCGATTGTTTTCGCATCGTTATAACAAGGGAAAAAAACAGAAATACTTGGGGTACGAAAAAACATATTACTTCAATAAAGTTTCGATGCTAGAAGTGTAATCGGGTTTTCCCCGCGTGGCAAGCATCATTTCTGCAAGAAGCCCGGTTGATATAAGTTGTATCCCAACAATCATCAAGAGTATTCCAAAAATAAGAAGTGGTTGTCGACCTGCCACTCCTCCTGTGGTAAGCCTCAAGTATGTGATATAAACCCCAATTACAAAACCCGCAAAAAATGACGAAAGACCAAAGGTGCCAAAGAAATGTCCAGGTCTCCGGTTATATCCTGTCAAAAAGACAATGGTTAACAAGTCCAAAAATCCCTTTATGTTTCTTTCCCATCCAAACTTCGACTTACCATGTTGGCGAGCGCGGTGATCTACAGGAATTTCCGTTACCCGAAAAGCCTGCTTTTGGGCGAAAACAGGTATAAAACGATACAGCTCGCCATAAAGATTTAAAGTTTTCACCACTTCGCGCCTATATGCCTTAAAACCACAATTTATGTCATGCAATCTAACGCCAGTTAACTTTGGAGTTAAAAAGTTATTTAGTATTCGTGACGGAATTACCTTAACCGAAGGATCATGTCTTCTTTTTTTCCAACCCGAAACAAGATCATAACCCTCGTCAAGCTTTGCCAAAAAATTCGGAATCTCTTTTGGGTTATCCTGAAGATCAGCGTCCATTGTAAACACAACATCTCCTTGAGCCTGATCAAAGCCAACCTGAAGGGCAGCAGACTTTCCCAAATTTCCACGAAACTTAATAACATGAACATTGCGATCTTTTTTGTGCAAACTACGCATGACTTGGAATGTAGAGTCCGTTGACCCATCGTCTATAAAGATTACCTGGTAAGTCTTTTTTAGACGACGAACAACATCAACAATCTCTGTGTAAAGAGTCTCAATAGACCCTTCCTCGTTTTTAGCGGGAATTACAAAAGATAATTGTATAGCCATGGTTGTACTTAAACCCTCTATGAAGTTGTTTCAAAACAACTTCTCCAACACTCAACTTTGCAAATTAGCAAAGCTAATTTGACAGTACCAAAACAGGTTGTATACCATATGATACATACTAGCCGTGAAAAAAACAAAGAACCCACTCGTTTCTGCCGTTATTACCACCCGTAACGAAGAGGGCGTTATCGAAGACCTTCTAAAAAGCCTCAAAAGTCAAACCTACAAAAATTTAGAAATCATACTGGTAGACAACTATTCAACCGATAAAACGTGTGAAATTGCAAGAAAATATACAAAACATGTATATACAAAAAGCCCCGAAAGGTCAGCGCAAAGAAACTACGGGGTAGAGAAATCAAAAGGGGAGTACGTTTTAATTCTTGATGCCGACATGCAGCTGGAGCCAGAAGTTATCAAAGAGGCAGTAAATTTGACGAAGGATAAAACAGTAGGTGGAGTTATTATCCCCGAAAGATCTTTTGGTAAAGGGTTTTGGACTCAGTTTAAGGTTTTTGAACGGGAATTTTATGTGGGCGAAGATTCAATAGAAGCAGCTAGGTTTTTTAGAAAGGACCTGTTTAATAAGTTCGACGGCTATGATTTAACAATCACAGGACCCGAAGACTGGGACCTGCCTCTTCGAATGAAAAAAAGTGGGGTTAAAATGGCTCGCACAAAGTCATTTATTCTCCACAACGAAAGAGTTTTTAACCCCTGGAAATCCGCAAAAAAGAAGTTCTATTATGCTTCCGGAGCAAGCATCTACCTTAGAAGGCATCCCGATGTTGTTCTCTCGCACGGAAACCTTCTTTTTCGAAATGTGTTTATCAAAAAGTGGAAAAGACTCGTAACCCATCCGTTTCTGACACTCGGCATGTTCTTCGTACGAGCTTTGGAAATGTCCGGAGCCGGACTAGGGTTCCTGTATGGCCTCGGGTTTAAGCAGACCAGCTCTCAGGCGTAGAGATAAGTACACTCCTGACTTTCGACTCTACCGCTTGAGGCGACGTATCATCCCCTCTTTCAAATCTAGCAAACGGTACACTATATTCCGAACAAAGCCCTGTAATATGTTCAAGAGTGGTTTTTCCATGGGTATCGGTTGTGGTGTCAACGGGAATATCAAAGGTTGAAGCCATTCCTCCATGAATACCGGGCTGGCGCACCTCCATGGCAGGGAAAACTACGACAGCCACAGGTAGGCAACGCTGCCCCGAAGCGTGATCGCCATAAAACCTGGCAGGGGTGTCGTATTCGGTTGGTGTCATATCTACAACAATATTTCTCCTAACTGAACCATGAGCTTGCAAGCGATCAAGTGCGCCCATAACCCTGCGCCTATCATCATTAGTTCCTATTACAACCAGACGGAAACTCCTTCTAGGTCTCTCTTTTGAAGCCTCTGGGCTATCATTTAGGTGGTTGGGTGTTATTTGTCCCTCAATCGTCATGTGTCAACCTCTAATTATACCTCTGCTTGTTGTGATTCTTACGAATGCTCGCCAAGCCCATTATCAACTTTGCAACACGAGTAGACACGTTTTTATCTTTATATGTGTCCGGAACCTGAAGCACCTCTCCTTTTTCTGCCTCGCTAACAGTAAGGTGAACAGCAGCAGAAATCGCATCCCGATCAAAACCGGTAAGAACTATTGCACCAACATCAAACGCCTCCGGTCGCTCGCTGCTTACCCTTATCTGAACGGCGCGAAAACCCATCAGCGTACTCTCTTCTTGAATTGTTCCACTATCCGACAGGACACAAAGAGCATTCATTTGTAATTTATTGTAATCTAAAAACCCGAACGGCTCGTGTAACACCACTTTTGGGCCGGGTTCAATCTTTGCGTTCTCAAGTCTTATACGCGTCCTTGGATGTAAGGTAATAATCGCCGGGAACCCATATTCTTCTGTTATCGCATTTATGGACTCAAACAACTCACGAAGATTATCCGGATTATCAACATTCTCCTCTCTGTGTGTACTAACTAAAAAATACTCCCGCTCTTTAAGCTTCAATTCTTTAAGGATATTTGATCCTTCAATATCTTTTTTGTATTTATTGATTACTTCTGCAAGGGGAGAGCCTGTTGTGTAAATACTTCCTGGATGTACACCCTCTCTCATTAAGTATCTTCTACTATGTTCTCCATACGGAAGATTAAAGTCGCTTATATGATCAATTATTCTTCTGTTGATTTCTTCAGGAACATTCTCGTCAAATGACCTATTCCCTGCTTCCATATGGAATATCGGAATTTTTAACCTTTTTGCAATAATTGCGCAAAGTGCGCTGTTCGTATCTCCCAAAATAAGCAGTCCATCCGGTTTTTCCTTAAGCATCACTTCTTCTGTTTGGGTAAGAATGTTGGCAACCTGGCCCGCCAAAGTATCAGCCTTTACCGACAAAACATAATCCGGCTCCCGAAGTTTAAAATCCTGAAAAAACACAGTACTCATCTGTTTGTCAAAACTCTGACTGGTAAAGACAACAACATGATTAAAATACTCATCCATCTTAGGAAGAATACAAGCCAAGCGAATTATCTCAGGCCTTGTCCCCATAACTGTCATTATTTTTAAGTTCTTTTTCATTTTTGTGGTTCTACGCCTTGAGCCCTTAGCCACCACGAATAGTCTACCATTTCCTGTTCTGATGCAACGTCTTTGGTATATCTAGCCATCTTCCCGGCTTCATCCAACGCGAGTTTCCATCGAGGTTCATCTGCTCGAGCTCCATTCCAGTCAAGAGGTGGTTTGTCATGCCACGACAGGAATTCTATAGGAGCAGCATAAATAAGAGGTCTACGAGTAGGGTCCTGGTCTATATTATCAAACTGCTTAACAACTGTAGCGATAAAGCGAGGCACATGGTAGGGAGAAACATCAGCAAGCAGGGGTCCTTTAATTTTCCCATCCTCCATTAATTTATGAAGAAACCTGCCTTGCTCAGCAGTATTTCCTGCCTCATTTTCGGCAATAAGTCTATCTGTCAAACGACGCTTGAAGTCTTCATCGAGACTATCATCTTCCAAAATTTTAGCGCGCATCATCTCAACTGCTTTTTCTGCAGATACTCCACCACCATCGACATTAGCATTACTCCACTTTCCGGTTATAACAAGATGAGGCATTTCAGATTGGGTTTTTGCAAGATGTATAAAAAGAGCTAAAGAAGGGCCCACTCGATCATCCAAGTCACCAGTTGGCATTACAACTGCCCCAATTTCGGTCCCTTCAGGAGGAGGCGTATCACACAGGCCATACATCCGCTGCCAGCTTTCATATTTCCCGACTTGATCAGGAGTTAATAGTTCTCGGGGATAGGGGTTAAACTGCGAATCTGGGTTAAGTCGGTTGGGGGTCTCCACCACAAGCCGAATAATACATAATTTGTTATGAGTTTTCAAGAACTAAAAATCCTCAGACAAACATTGTACGATCGTGATATGTTTGTCTACTAGTAAACAAACTGATGTGGGGGTTGGTGTAGAAAAAGATCTTAGTGAAGCAATTATTATAGGAAATAAAGGGAGATAAGAAGTTGTAAGCTGCCAGGGATTTTTGAGTTTGTTGGTCGATGTGACCTTCAAAAATCCCTGGCGCTGGCTCAAAGCAGAGCCGTGTTTAGGAGGGGAAGGCGGTGAGCTCGCCGAGCGCGAACCGCTCGCGGTTTGCAAGGTAGACGAAGAGCTCCGGAAAACCGGCAGAGTAACCCTTCCGCTCGTAGTCCCACACCTTAGGTGCGTACTTGCCAGCCTCTCTGAAAGGGGTGGTGTTCGCCTCAAGGCCCTGGGAACCAACCATTTCCCACTCCCAATCGGTCTCGGTAGAGCTTGCGTATACAGCGAACCAGTACTCCTGAGCCTTCATCGCCTGGACAAGGCACTTGAAGACTTGCACAAAATGGTAGGGGACGGTGACGAGTACGACCTTCTTCCACCCCCGTTCCTTGGCGAGAGCAACGAGCGCGTCCATCTCCCCGCGGGTGTGGAGACCAGGCCCAGTTGGAACCAGCCTGAATTCTGGGATGTCCTCCAACTGGAGCTGGCTAATGTACCAGTCCTTCCCAGGCCAGGCAGCGCCAGGCTTGTTCTGGTCACCCATGCCTTCGCCGTTGGAGCCGTTGAACGCAACCCACCGCTCGGTATTGAAGCGGTCATGATAGACCACCGCGACCTGCCTAAACAGGTTGCCGGAGTCGATCATACCTTTGGAAAGCCCGGGGAGGTAGACCGCGTCCATCTCCTTGGGTGTGGAGTCACTAAGCAGCAACGCTGTGGCCGCTACGGAGTTGCTCCACTCGTTTTCCCGATCAATAATAGTCGGCATCGCCGATCTCCTTTAAGGGAACTGATGCTTGGCACAATTACCAAACAACGCATTATACTATAAGTTACGTAAAAAGTCAAGTTTTTTGAATCTAAATCAAACCTGGGGAAGTAATTCTCAGCGGTTTTTAAGAAGAACGGAAGAGAGCAAGCTCTTCCTTAATTTCCGGAAGAGATAACAGGAGTTTTACCGTTTGGCCTAAATCAAGCCTCTTTGTGTTCTCCGAGGTAAAAGGCTCAACTTTTTCAACGTCGCCTTTTTTACCTACTTCGTAGTACTTTTGATAATCCAACCCCTGGCTCTCCGGAGGTATCCTGAAGTAATCCCCATCGTCTTGGGCCCTAATCATTTCTTCCTGAGAAACCAACACCTCATGCATCTTTTCCCCGGCGCGTATCCCAACAACCCTATAGCCCTTTTTGTATTTGAATACCTCACACACAGCCTGAGCCAATGTTTCAATAGTTGTCGCAGGCGCCTTTCTTACATACATATCTCCGTTTTTTCCATTCGTCATGGCATGTAAAACCAGATCTACTGATTCAGAAAGCGGTAGGAGAAAACGAGTCATATCTGGATTTGTAACAGTTAAAACCTCACCGCGCTTTATAAGTTCAACAAAAAGCGGGATAACTGATCCCCGGGTATACAGCACGTTCCCGTACCTTGTTCCGCAAAGGGTAGTACGGGTATTGTTGTCTTCACTAACTTTGCGAGCATCGGCAATCATCACTTTCTCCATCAAAGCCTTCGTCAGCCCCATAGCGTTGATTGGATAAACAGCTTTATCTGTCGAGAGTATAACCAAACGCTCAACCTTGTATCTAATGGCCGTTGAGATAACATTATGTGCGCCTAAGATATTAGTTTTTATTGCCTCAAGAGGAAAAAACTCACAAGATGGAACCTGTTTTAAAGCGGCTGCATGAAATACGTAATCAACCCCATCCATAATCTTCTCCAAACTTTCTTTTTCTCGAACATCGCCAATAATAAATTTCAAAAGGGGAGAGTTGTACTCGTTTCGCATGTCGTGTTGCTTTTTTTCGTCTCTGGAGAAGATTATTATTCTTTGGGGTTCAAATTTTAACAAACCGGAAATAACGGCATTGCCAAAAGACCCAGTTCCACCGGTAACAAGGATAACCTTACCTTTTATGTCGTTTTTGTATTGTTCGTAACTATCAGCGATCATAATTCTCTGGCTATAGTATCAGGATCTTCCGGATTATACGGCTCGCTAATATGAGCGATCAAAAACATATCAGTGTCTCCCGTATTCGCAATCGCATGCCAAACCCCAGGAGGAATTTCCACAGTCACCATGTTGTTTTCTCCCATTTCAATCTCCTCCCGTTTTCCTGTCTCGTTTTCAACTAAAGTCAAAAGACCCTTTCCGGCAATAACACAGAACCACTCAAGCTTTCTGTTATGATAATGTTTGCCTTTTGTTTGTCCTACTGTAGCAGTAGTAACATACATCTGGCCAAACTTAGGGTCGTCAATTTCGTCGCCTCGAAGTATCTCCGCAAACCATCCGCGGTCGTCTCTTTTGACATCTAAATCCTTAACTTTTACGCCTTTTATGTGATTTGTTGAAGAGTTTTTTTCCATTTTCCGATTATTGCTCAGCCACTACTCTAAAAAGCCCATCCTTCAAAGAAGTTTTGGGTTCCCACCCAAAAAGCTCTTTTGCCTTTTTAAAGTTTTTATCCTTTGTCGGCCAAGGTTTATCCTGGACAGCGTCATTATATATCACTTCAAACTTTTTATCACATACATTTCGTATTATATCTAAAACCTGGTTTAAAGAGGTCGATTCTCCCGAACAAATATCAACAACTTCCGTTTGGTTTTTTTGATCGTAAAGCGCTGCTTTTACAAACGCATCTGCCACATCATCGACATACACATAATCACGTTCTGCCGAACCATCACCTTTTATATTCAAACTTTCCCCTTGTTTAATTTGATGTGCAAAGGTAGTAACTACTGAGTTGTAAAATGGCTTTCCACCAAGGCCATAAACGTTAGATAGCCTTAAAACTGTGCCAGAGATTCTGTGATTTAAACCATATTGCTGCATGAGCTCCTCTGCAAACTTTTTCGATAGCCCATACAAGCTTTGGTGAAGATATACCTGAAATGTGGACGCAAAAACAACCCGCGCAGTAGGGGAGTATTTTAAAACTGCATCCAACAATGAAAGCATACCCAAAGTGTTAACTTGAAGTAACTCGGAGTTCGTTCCCCTGTTAACTCCGGCAAGGTGAATAATTACATCTTTATCTTCAACAAAACTTTTTAAAGATTCAGAATCTTCAAGACTATGTGTGTTTCTATCTAAAACACTGGTTACCACACCCTTTGTATTTTCAAGTTGTTTTACAACTTCCCTGCCTATAAATCCACTTGCTCCGGTTATAGCTACTTTCTTCATTGTACTAGTAATTTTCACTTAAATAGGCCCGTTCCCTTTAGCTTCACTAAAGTAAATTAACTTATTTAAGTGAGTTTATTTTAACAGGACCTCCCTAAATTCTTGCGGAACAGAATATCCCAATCAAAATGCTTTGCATATTTTATCGCATTTTTCCAGAGTCCGCATTTTTTACCTCAGGTAATCTACTTTTCAGATCAGTATTCCTGAGAAAGTGGCAAAAGCTACTTTCTCGTTCTATACTTGCAATCGGAATGATTTTTGTGCGAATTCTCGAAGCAACAGGCGCCATTACCGGGTTTATTTACGGGTCTTTTTTGAAAAAAAACAACAAATGATAGCACTAGCCGAGAAAGAGAGAATAGTAGTAACCGGTGGGTCTGGGTTTTTGGGTCGGCAGGTTGTGGCCGAACTTCAAAGATGTGGGGTTCCTCCCGAAAGAATATTTGTTCCAAGAAGTGCAGAATTTGATCTCCGAGATCCCGAGATGGCCAGGCGAGCGGTCGAGGGAGCAGAGATGGTGATTCACCTGGCCGCAAACGTTGGAGGAATAGGCAAAAACAGAGAGTTCCCATGCACCTTGTTTACCGATAACGTGCGGATTGGGACAAATACAGTGGAGGCATCTCGCCTAGCTGGCGTTAACAAACTCGTCGCTGTTGGAACCGTGTGCGCCTACCCCCGAGTGCCACCAAGAATTCCTTTTGTCGAGGATGATTTGTTTGAAGGATACCCGGAGCCGACCAATGCACCCTATGGTGAAGCCAAAAGAGCACTTTTAGTTCATCTTTGGGCTGCAAGGGATGAATATGATTTCAACGGAATCTATTTACTCCCCACCAATCTTATTGGCCCAGGAGAACACTTTGGCCTAGGTGCGCATGTACTTCCCGATTTGATCAAAAAATTTGCTGAAGCACGGACCAAACACTTGCCAAATGTGGTTTTATGGGGAGATGGATCACCAACCAGAGAATTTTTGGATGTGAGGGACGCCGCACGCGGCTTAGTTTTGGCCGCCGAAAGATACGATGGGCAAGATCCTGTTAACTTGGGCTCATCCAGAGAAGTCTCAATAGCCGAATTAGCAGAAACAATGATGCAAATGATGCACTATACTGGAACCATCAGGTGGGATACCGAAAAACCCAACGGCCAGCCAAGAAGGAAACTTGACGTGTCACGAGCAAAAGAGCGATTTGGTTTTGAATCTCAAATTCCGCTAGAAGAAAGTCTGGCTGCAGCAATAGAATATTATGAACGGAACGTTCTGCGACCATGAACGAAAAATTGCTCCAAAAACTTTCTAAATTAAACGTTTGTGTCGTTTCCCATATATTTGCTTCTGGCCCAGCTCTTGACTTAGAGGAATTTCTGAAAAAGAAAACAAAGAGACTTCTTTTTATTGGACACCCTTTTCCTTATCGAGAAGACAGGAAATCATTCTATCGTTTATACAAGACAGGAAACCTGGTCAAAGAGCACAAAGCGATCAACTGGAAGTTGGCTGAAGTCTTTTTCTATATAAAAGACGCTCTTTATACACTTCTTTGGGTGGGGACACAAAAAGAAAAAGTTGATTTGTATATAGGATCCGATAACTTTACAGCGTACCTTGGCTTACTGCTTAAAAAGTGGGGTAAGGTGAAAAAGGTTGTTTTGTATACGATAGACTACATGGAAAATCGCTTCCAAAACCACGTAATGAACTATCTCTATCACTACTTTGATGAATCCTGCTTGAAAGAATGTAGCATCGTTTGGAACGTGTCCCCTGCCATACAAGAAGCAAGGCTAAGAACAACAAGCAAGCAAAAACGTTGGACAAAGCAGATAGTTGTTCCCTTAGGAATGTGGCACAAAAGGATTCCAAAGCGAACCTTCGGTGAAAAAAATAGACACCAGCTCGTCTTTTTGGGCCATATTTTAGAAAAACAGGGGCTTGATGTTGTATTAGAAGGCCTTCCTCGGGTGGTTGAGAAGTTTCCCAAAGCAAGACTGGTAATACTTGGCACAGGCCCACACGAAGAGCTTTTAAAAGAAAAAGCCAAAAAGCTTAAAATTGAGAAGTATGTTGATTTTCGTGGGTACATAGTCGATCACCGCTTGGCAGAGAACATTCTGGCAGAAAGCATGATAGGAGTGGCAATGTACAAGCCTGACCCCAGCTCCTTTACTTACCATGCAGATCCTGCGAAACTTAAAAACTATCTTTCTGCAAGGCTCCCAATAGTTTTAACTGATGTTCCTCCAATATCCATTGAACTTGCTAGACAAAAGTGTGCTGTGATCGCAAAGTATGATAGAGAAGACTTCGCAAAAAAAACCATAAAACTGCTAAGAAACGAAAAAACACTAAAAGATTACGAGAAGAATGCAGATAGATTTGCTGCTAAATTTGATTGGGATACTGTTTTTACAGAAGCCTTGAAGAAGACAGTTATTACTTTTTAAGTAAAAAAATTAAATTATTCTAATTTTTTCTCAGAAAAATTAAATTGTTATGATTCCTGCAGATCTTTTCATATCCGATCTTCGCTAAGAATTTGTCAATATTTTTTTCAGCTTTCTCATCAGCTTCAACGCAAAGTAGTTTAGGCTTAAACTTTTTCCAATTATTACTTTTCAAGACTTCCAAGTCATATCCTTCTACGTCAACACTCATAAAATCTACGTGTTTACCTTTGCTGTATTTCTCAAAAATGCCACTTAACTTCAATACAGGTATTTTGGAGATTCCTGTTAGCTTAAAACCTTGTCGTTTATAACTTTCCCCCGCCTGTTTTGAAAAAGTTGAAAGTGTATCTGGTTCAAATTCAAAATAGTCAAGCCTGCCGTTCTTGTTGGCTACTCCAACGTTTAAGTTTAAATCTCTAGCACGTAGTTTATAAAATTTCTCAATTTTTCGAGGATCGGGCTCTATATTTATTCCGGTCCAACCATTTTTGTAAAATCTTTTTGTATTGCTAAGGCGTGATGGGTCATACGCACCTACATCAACATAAAAACCAGTCTTTTTATTTCCAAGTAAACGGTCGATCAAA
>MHCB01000036.1 GCA_001816455.1 Candidatus Blackburnbacteria bacterium RIFCSPHIGHO2_12_FULL_44_25 | reverse complement strand
ATTGCCTGGCCTTTGTTGTCAAGTTTAAAGGGCAATACATAGTTTTTGTTTACCAGCAAGGTTTCTGGTAGTTCGATATTGAGTATTGGGTCTTCTTTTTGTATTGGCTCGCCTTTTGTTTTAGAAAAAGCTTGTACCGCTTTATACTGTCCCTTAAATTGTTCTCCCATTTTCCATGAGAATTCTGAGAATAAGCCGTCTTGATAGTTAAGAATAAAAGGGGTTACGGCGATAATGTTTCTATTATTCCAGATGGTTTGGTAGGCCAGTTCTATGTTTTGGGCGATTTGTATTTCGCTGAGGAGTTTTTCAGACCATCCGGTCTCGGTAATAAATATAGGAAACCTTTTTTCTATCCCCAACTGGTTTAGGAATTCTTCTTCCCAGAGATATGTGCTGACACTTCCCTTTCCTCTTTTTTGTGGGGAACTTGAGAAGCCTGGATTAGGATATGAGTGTGAATTCCAACCATCAATTGATTCAAATATATGAGGTTTGTTTGCCAGCATATCTTGCAGGAACCTTTCTTCCGAGATTGTGTCTTTGCCTTCTGGGGCTGAGGCATCGAGACCAGCGTTCAGAATAAAAAAGTCTTCGTCCTCCTCCTTTAGTTTTTTAGAAAAAGCCTCGACCACTTCTGCGTAACCCTTGGGGTCTATCTGCCCACCCCATTCTTTTGCGTGATTGGGCTCATTGAAAAGTATTACGTATTTGTTTTTAATGGGCCAATTTAGAGAATTTAGGAAGTTGGCCCAAGCTGGTGCGTCGCCTGGGGCTGGTTTTTTCCAGAACGAACCATTGGGTGTAGTTGCCAGACGGACGAGAGGAATAATGTGTTTTTCTCGGCAAATGTCAAAGAAGTCTTGCCATTTGGAGTAGTCCCTATCGTTTTCCTGCATGACGATAGTCACATATCCCCAGTCGCCGTTTTGGGAATTTATGAGATTTCGGGCGTCCTCCAGATCGTTCGTGTCGGTTATGTGGATACCAAAACGGTTGTTGGGAACTTCCAGAGGATTGTAAACTGCATGGACTGGGCTTACTGCGTTGAACAGTATCAGGAGAGCAGAAGTTATACCAAATAGATTTTTCATGAAATGAAGAGGGTTCTGGGCAAACTAGCGGTGTGTTTAGGCTGCTCTTGTCCCTGTTGCCTGTAGGAGTCGTTGTATGGTCGCCGCAGCCTGTTCCCGTGTGCGTCCGTCTCGCCTTGATCTGGTTATTGGTTGTGGTGCGGGGGTTTGTTCTGGGGATCGCGCGACTATGTGCCAGAAGTAGTCGTGCACTTCTGTCGTGGAGGGGCGGAAAGCTGGCGGGGGTGCTTGGTAGATTTCTCCTGCTGGCTGATTTGGTGTTACAGCTACTGTTCCGTTTGTAGAAGGCTGTTGGCCAATTTGTGCCATTCGCCCTATTAGTCCGATTCGGGATCTTTGACGGGCTTCTACTGCAGCGTAAAGGTGGGCATAGAACTTTTCACGAGTTAAAGAGTGGCTTACTGCACGCAATACGTCATAATTTTCCTGGCAAATTCTTTCAAATTCTTTTTGTGTTTTAGTCAACTCTCTTGGTTCTTTGTTAAGTGAGTTGTAGACTTCGGCTGTGCTTTTCCGTTCCCACCTTGAGAAATCTGAGGCAAGACGCCAATCACCGGTCTTATCTTTTTTTGCTCCCCGACGGCTCCATGCGGCTTGGTTTGCACCAGACGCATAGGTAATTTCCCAATCCAGTGCGTGGTTTGATAATTCGACAGGATAAGGAAGGTTCGTTTCTTTGATTTGTTTCTCTAGAAGTCTAAGGGTTGTTTCAATTAATTCTCTGTCAATTAGATGGTAGAAACGGAGTGAGTCTGTTCGGCCTTCGCGGGCGATTTCCAGAAAGACTGGTGGTATGTCCTTGGGGTATACACGCCAAAGTAGTTCGTGGTCGCCCCGAAGCCTTTCTGTCATAGTTTGTTCTGGTTGAGTTGGAGTCAAACGTTCTTGCATTGCGCCCCATTTTACCATAGGTTATATTTAATGTGTGCTGCCTCCACAAACGCAAGTAGATTTACTCTCATTGTTTTCGATTGAAAACATTCCTTCGGAGGATGCGTCAAAAGTTGCAGAATCTTGGGAAGAGATGGCGACACTTGTTATCTTCATGAGTATTTTGGAACATCTTGATCGGGAAACAGCCAAAGAGTTTTTGGCAAGGTTTCATAATCCGGAAACCAGTAAAGAGGCAGTTCTCTGGGCAAAGCAGATGATTCCAAACTTAAACGAAATAGTGAAAAAGCGTTTGGAGGAAGAAATGAAATATGTTGCTCAAAAGTTATGACTGAACCAACTCCTCTTATTACCCCTATTTGGTCTGCGGCGGACGGGAAACAACCTTCTGACTATTTGAGAGAGGCATTTGGCGGCAAACTTGAAGAGCGGAAGACTCTTTTGAGTCCGGATGCCCGTTTAAGCCAAGGGGGGCGAGAGGTTGCAAGACAAGCTTTTAGTGAACTCCAAAGAGCTGGGAACAAACCTGAAGATGTCCTTGCCGCGGCTGTAGAACTTAGGGGGGATTTGCGGGCGAACATGAAGTCCATAAGGAGGCATATTCGTTCGGAGTACAGAGGGGAGCTGAAAGAGCAAGGGACGAAACTTTCCCGAGAGGAGTTTAACCAGGAACTCGGGAAGCGTCTTGCGCACAATGAATCTGTTAACGATGTGGTTTTGACCAGAAGACTTCTTACAAGTGTTACCCAAAGAGCAAGAAGTGAGATACAGAAGGGGGCACGGGATCAGGCAAGGCAACAGATAACCGATCAGCGCCTTAGTGAACTTAGACAGGAATTGACTGCTGCTGGAAAACGAGTTCCATCTGAGGCACTTTTAAGAAACATTGTGGTACAAAGGATATTAAAAGAGACTCGGTTGGCGGCGGCTAATCAGGTTTCTGAGGTAGGGGTGGTAGAACCAAGACACGAGGACCGGTCGGAGAGCCCTGTAAGGTGGACCAAGATTCGACTTGATGCTCTAAAACAGGAACCTGTTGAACAAAGAGTGCCGATGGAAGATGAAATTAGTCGAAGTCAATATGTACGCGAGTTACTTGGTGAGCGAATGCAGGCTATTCGTGATCGTATACGGAATCGGATGATAACGCTTGGCTGGCAGGCGGGAAATGTGGCCAGCGAAGTCAAAGGAATGTATGACCGCGCGAAGAGACACCCGTATGTTACCCTTGTTGCTGCGCTCACACTCTCCGGAACAATCGCTGCGTCGCGGGGTGCTTTTGATTTTTCACCAGCAACGCCAATAAGGGAGACTGCTCCCCGCTCTACTCTCTACAAGCCGGAGACACAGCCTATTATTCAAGAGGTCACGCCAATACCTACCCCAAAACCTGAGGCACCAAAGCCGAAGGAGCCGGAACCTGCTTACGGGACTGTTGTTGGAAAAAAGACTGAGGGAGTTGTTTCGGGAACCAACCAAAGAGTTCTTTTACCACGCGATCAAGCGGTCAAGATCCTTGGTTATGCAGATGCGACAAATACAGTTAGGGTTGAAGATCCCAGAACAAGACAGGTACTAGAGGTGGCGGTTGATCAATTGGATGTTGATGGGTCGATTGTTCCCAAAGAACAGATGCCAAGACAAGAGGGTTTTGGGATTAGGAACGATTGGTCTGAACTTATGGATAAAGTACCGGAGATTGGAGCAAGTATGGTGAGGATTTCAGGAGGGCATGGAGAACTGTTGACAACAGATGGAGACGCCAGACAAGCAATAGAGGCGGCAATGGTGCAAAAACTAGATATTGTTTATGATCTTAATCCGGGAGAAAAAATCTCAAGAGATGAGACACGTAGAAGGATTAAGGATTTTTTGTCAGTTGTTGGCTCATACGACAAGAAGATTATTCTGGAGCTAGGTAATGAGCCTGACAACAGGGAGGTCGCTTATTGGAAAAATAGGGATCTTGCAACATTTGCTCAGTGGGTTGCCGAGGCAACAGATGAGGCTAGAAAGTTAAATCCGAACGTAGAAGTTGTTGTAGGAGCGCTTGCGGATACTAGACTTCAGAAGACATTGGTAAGAAACGTTGTTGCGGAGTTGGGAAAACTGGGGATTGACCCCGGCAGTGTTGTGTGGGGGGAACATGCGTATACGATGCAGCAGTTAGTCGAAAATACCGATCGGGTGCGCCAGGCGGTAGGTGATGGGAAAGTTATGTTGACAGAGTTAGGGTCTCGAAAAAATAGTGGGAACGACAAACTCGTTGACATGATTGATAAAGCAAAATCCCTGGGAATTCTTAGAATTATTGTACATGAGTTGACACAATCATCAGAGGGTTATGGTCTACTTGATCCGTATACAAGGAAGGTATATACAACCTTTTGGCAGATACAGCGACTTAATCTTGAGGCGGCAAGGATGCAATCTGCGCCTGCTGCTGAAATTTAGTGATTGGGTGCTTAATTACTAACGAGCACCTCTTGACATTTGTAACGCATTGCGTTACATTGAGTTGGTTATCGATTAATGCTATCTGTACTTCGTTTGATCTGGGACTCGTGGAATGTATCTCATATTGCACGCCATAAAGTAACACAGGATGAAGTGGAAGAGGTTTGTCATAATGATCCGTTAGTCCAAGAGGGAAAGAAGAACTGTTTATTGGTAATCGGCATCACGAAAGACAAGAAAGTCTTATCAATAATACTCGATTATGAAGATGGGAAAGGTGTCTACTATCCGGTAACGGCAAGGGCAGCAAGTAAGAAGGAACGGAAACTATATAAACAGGAAGATGACAAAAAATAAAAGATCAATTCCAGAATTTGAAAATCGAGAGGAGGAGGCTAAGTTTTTTGATACCCATGATATGGCGGATTATCAGAATGAATTTAAAACGGTTCGGGCTCGTTTTGCTGGTAATTTATCAGAAGGAATAACTATTAGACTTGATCCTAAAACACTTTCTGAACTGCGCTCTCGCGCGAAAAAGAAAGGGCTTGGTCCTACGACTTTGGCCCGTATGTGGGTTCTTGAACACCTAAATAGACAGCACGCTTAACTATAGTGGCTTATTACTTATTCTTTACTGGCTTACATTTTTAAGGAGTCTTACTTCTTCTCCGTCAATTGCGACTACATCAATTCTCAATAACTCCGGGGTTTGGGGGTTTAGGAGTTTATAGTACTCCCCTGTTTTTATAATTGATCTTAGCTTTCTTGGGGTGACAGCTTCCTCTGGGTAGCCATGGTTGCTATCTCGGCGGGTTTTTACTTCTACAAAAACGAGCGTGTTGTGATCAATTGCTACAATGTCTATCTCTCCAAGCTTTGACCGGAAGTTCCGGGTAAGGACCTTGTAGCCTGATTTTTCCAGGAAGCGTACGGCTTTGTTTTCCCCTTCACGACCAAAGCGCTGACGATCCATAATTTTAGAATATCAAAGATACCGGACATTAGACATCAGACATTGGAGGTAGATTACTTGGAGGATTTTTTGGGGGAAGCTTTTTTGGAGGTGGACTTGACGGTTGTCTTTTTCTTTCCACTTTTCTTTGCTGACGCCAGTTGAGCCGCGCGCTTTCTGAGATAACCCTTTGTAACTTCTGCAACTTCACGAGCGGATTTGTCGCGAAGATAATAAAGCTTGGCGCGTCGGACTTGCCCCTGGGAGAGAATATCAACCTTTTCGATTAAAGGAGAATTTACCGGGAAAATTCTTTCAATACCGATATTTCCTGCGCCGATTCGACGAACTGTGAAAGATTTATTGTCGCCATGTCCTCGAGTTGCAATAACCAATCCGTCAAAAAATTGAATCCTTGCCCGATCGCCCTTTGGCCCGGATTCGGTTATTTTTTGGTGGACACGGACTGTGTCACCGATTGAAAAAGAATGATCTTTGTGTACGACGCTGAGAGCCATAGTGGAGGTATTCTAACACAATTCGAGCCTGTTTTGTAATTTTCAATTCAAAATTTGAAATTTGAACTCAAATTAGAAAGTAAAAATTCTAAATTAAAGCAAAATGTTTTTTATCTTCTCCTCAAGCGACTTGTTCCAGGCGACCCCGTACGACAGCTTGATTTTTTTCTCCCCGTAGCTGTTTTCTACTAGTATGGTTAAATCCTGGTCTCCTTTGTTTGACTGAAGAATCTGGTTTATTTCAAGTAAAGCTTGGGGTTTTGTGCCTCTTGGGATCCTGAGTATGTTTTCTGCTTCTTGGAAACGAGCCGTAAAGTTTTGGGGTGGGGCCTCTTCTATTGTCATTACTGTGTTGACGATTAAAGACAAAGAGTCCTCTCTGTATTCGACTTTACCTTCGATAATTAAAGGTTGGCTCGCGTCCCAATAAGCTCTGGTTTTGTCGTAAATAGTCGGAAAAACAACCATTTCGATACTTCCCGTATCGTCTTCGAGGCGAGCAAAACACATTTGTTTACCGCCGTTTTTTGTATTAACTACTCTACATTCTGCGATTACTCCTCCGATTTTAACGGTTTGTCCAATATGGGAATCTGGCTTGATTGCTCTTATTTTGTGCGTTATCCTGTCTGCAATAAGTGATAATGAGCGGCTTAGCGGGTGGTCTGTTAGGTAAAGTCCAAGAAGTTGTTTTTCCAGGGCTAGTTTCTCATCTTGTGTAAACTCGTCAACCTGGGGAAGGTTGTCTCGCAGGAAATCTTTAGGAAGTTTTGTTTGTTCTTCCTCCCCGCCGAACAAACTCTCTTGGTCGCTGGTTTTGCTGATTGCGGCTTTCGAGGCTTTATCCCGAATCTCGTCGATTGCTGCCAAGAGTGCTGCTCTGGGGCCGAAGGCGTCCATCCCGCCGGCTTTTATCAAACTTTCGAGGACTTTTTTGTTTACTTTTCTTGTGTCCACTTTTTTGCAGAAGTCGGAGAGAGAATGGAAGCGCTTATCCCTGAGGCGGGACGTGAGGATTGATTCTATTGCTTTATCTCCAACATTTTTGATGGCGCTTAGTCCGAAACGTATAGCACGACCTTCCAAAGAATCCTCCTTTTTAATAATCGTGAAGCCGGTTTCTGACTCGTTAATATCCGGGGGTAATACATGGATACCCATGCGCTTGCATTCTGTAATTGCCTCTGCAACTTTTTCAGTGAAGCCTGCGTCTGCGGTTAGTAAGGCACACATATACTCAACTGGGAAGTTGGCTTTCATGTATGCCGTTTGGTAGGCAACCATTCCATAAGAGGCGGCGTGAGCTTTATTGAACCCGTAAGCTTGGAAGGGTTCAAAAAGTTTCCAAAGATGGTCTGCAAAGTCCTGGGTTTGGCCGTTTTCTACAATTCCTTTTGTAAACTTTTCTTTTTGTGCGGCCATTTCTTCCGGGATTTTTTTGCCAACGGCTTTTCTGAACTTGTCTACCTCCTCCCAGTTATAGCCTGCTAGGTCCAGGGCGCAAAAGAGGAGGTCGTCTTGGTAAACTATCAGGCCGTAAGAGGCGCCTAAAAACTTCTCCATTCTTGGATCATCGTACTTAATGAGGCTTCGATTTCTTTTTCTTTCGATGTATTCCGGAATTGTTTGCATCGGACCGGGGCGGTAGAGAGCAACCATGGCCATAAGATCTTCTATGCGTTCCGGTTGAAGTTCTTTTAGCCATTTTGTCATTCCGGAAGAACCCATCTGGAAAACTCCCATTGTTTCGCCGCGACCTAACATTTCGAAAGTTTTTTTGTCGTCCAAAGGAAGTTCTCTTGTATTGACCTTTATTTCGTGTTCTTTTTCTACAATGTCGACTGCTGCTCCGAGAATTGCAAGGTTCCTAATTCCCAAAACGTCAATTTTAATCAAACCCACTTCTTCGGCAGCGTGCATCTCATATTGGGTTATAACGTGGTCTCCTGATGTGTCTTTCTGAATTGGGGTGAAGTCGGCTAGTTCTGTAGGGGATACAACTACTCCTGCTGCATGAACTGAGATTTGGCGAGCGCTGCCTTCTAGTTGGTGGGCGAGGTCAAGAATTTTTTTTGTATCGGCGTCTGTGTCGTACATCTCTTTAAGAGGGGGGGACGTTTCTAGTGCTCTAGGAACGCTTACCGGGAAGCCCTGTTTTGGAGGGGGAATAACTTTTGCAATTCGGTCGCCGATTGCGTATGGGTAGCCCAAAACGCGTGCAACATCTCGGACGGCGGCACGGGCAAGCATTCTTCCGAAGGTACAAATCTGTGCAACTTTGTCTTGGCCGTACTTTTCTCTTATGTAATCTATAATTAAGTCCCGTTTGTCGTCTGCAACATCGAAATCAATATCGGGAGGAGAAGGCCTAAAAGGATTTAAAAAGCGCTCAAAAGGGAGATAGTACTTTAATGGATCGACTGTTGTTATGCCCATGCAGAAGGAGACCAAGGAGCCTGCTGCGGATCCCCTGGTATTGGTAACAATGCCTTGAGCGTTTGACCAGTCTGCAAGGTCTGCCATTATAAGGAAGTATGCTGAGTAGCCCTTGCTTTTTATGATTTCTAATTCGTGGTTTAATCGATCTTCGATTTCTTTTGTTATTTCCCCGAATTTTTCCTTTGCTTTCTCGAAAGTAAGACGCAGGAGTTCGTCATCTGCTGTAGTTCCTTTTGGAATTGGGAAGACCGGGAAAAACCATTTTCCAAAGGTTGATATTTCTAGGTTGCATTTTTCGGCAACTTTATTCGTATTTTCTATGGCTTCGGGAAGATCTGCAAAGAGAGCTTTCATTTCCTCTGGGGGTCTGATATAGAGCGTAGGGACATCAATGTAGCGGATCCGTTTTGTGTCATTTACGAACTTTCCAAGAGCAACGCAAAGTAGAACGTCTTGGGCCATTGCGTCTTCTTTTGAAATGTAGTGCGAGTCGTTGGTTGCGACGATTGGGATGCCTAAGTCTCGGGAAAGTTTCAAGACTCCTTCTTCTAAGATTTTTTCGTTCTTTGTCATTTTCTCAAGGTCTGCCCGGACGTCGGCATTCACCGCATTGGGTAAAAACCTTTCGTATTCGTGCCTCTGGATTTCCAAGTAATAGTCGTTTCCGAAGAGGTCCTGGTACCACTTGGCGACTTCCTTGGCTTTTGCATAGTTTTCACCTATGAGTAGCGAGGAGACTTCACCGAGCATACATCCGGACAGGCAAATTACGCCTTTTGTGTATTTTTTGAAGTGCTCCTTATCGATCTTGGGCCGATAATAATAGCCTTCTGTATAGGCAACCGAGGTAAGCTTCATTAGGTTTCTGTAGCCCTCTTCGTCTTTTGCGAGAAGAATTGCATGGAAAGTTTCTACTTTCTGTTCTTTCCCTTTTATCGTGTGGTCTTGATTTGTAATGTAGGCTTCGACTCCGACGATTGGTTTGACTCCGTTGTCGCGGCCTGCCTTATAGAATTCTACTGCCCCATACATTGCACCGTGGTCAGTTAGGGCGATAGCCTCCATTCCTAATTCTTTTGTCTTTTTAATGATGTTTTTGGGGGTGCCAAAGCCGTCAAGGAGAGAGTACTCGGAGTGGACGTGGAGGTGGACAAAATTTCCTTTGGACATTCCCTATTTTAGCCTTTTTTCACGCAGAAGGACAACGGGACAAAGTGGGTCATTGGCCTTGTTTTATACTCTTTTTGAGAAGTTTGTTGTTTTGGTCGTAAACGAACCTTGCAGTGAGTCTTTCACCGTTTAAAACCCTTGGCATCCAGTATTTGTCCGATTCCCACATCTCTTGTGGTAAATCATCTTTCTTAAACCATTTTGGGGCCATTTCATCGGTTTCCGTTGGTTGTCCGGTCCATTCGGTCACAATGTAGACAGACATGCTTATTTTGTAAGGTTCATAATAAATTGTTGCTCTGTGTTCTATTTCTGTTGGGGTTACGCGAATTTCCTCCTGGGTTTCGCGAACTGCAGCTTCTTTACTTGTCTCTCCGGTTTCTACTTTCCCACCAACACCATTCCATTTCCCTTCTCCAAAACCCTTTTTTTTCATTGCCAACAACACTTCGTCTGCTTTTACCAAAAGACAGAGTGTCACTGGTTTGCCTCCGTGTGGGCGTGGATCTTTAGACATTAGTTATGCGGAGTTGTTTCGAGTTGGGCAAGACGTTTTTCGTGGTTGTCCAGTTTTGAATCATGCCGTTCCAGATGATCCTCGTGTTTATCCAGTTTCGTTTCCATTCTTTCTGTTGTTTGTTTTAGTTCTTTTATATCCTTATGCATTTCTTCTAAAACAGGAAGCACAACATCTTTGAATGTCTTTACGAAAAATTTAACTAACTTTTTCTCGTCCATGTTCTTTCAGTCTAACGATTTCCTTGTAAGAAATCAATTAGTTTTTTTGTCGCTTTTTTGGGGTCTGCAAGCCCCTTGGTTTTGGCCATTACCTGGCCTACAAGGAACTGTAGAACTGTTTCTTTTCCTTTCTTATAGTCTTCTGCTACCTTGGGGTTTTCCTTTATGGAGTCCCTCACGGCTTTTTCCAGCTCTTCATCGGACAAGACAGGCTTGTCCGTTTCTTCCTTCAGGATTTTTATTAAGTTAGCGGGTAAAATCTTTTCCTGGTCGAATTTTTTATTAATTAGAGTGTTGGCTATCTTTTTTACATCAATGTCGTGTTCTACCCCTACCCGAGCTGCTTCTTCAAAATAATCTGCAAGCTCTTTGGTGTCTGTCAGTATTTTTGCATTTGACTCCGAGATCCCATATTGTGCGACAAATCGGGCTGTTTTTTCCTCGGGTAGCTCTGGCAGTTCTTTTTTCAGAGTGCTAACCCATTCATTATCTATGTCGAACTGTGGCAAATCTGGGTCCGGGAAGTAACGATAGTCGTTTGCCTCCTCTTTTACCCGTTGCACATATGTTTGTTTTTTATTTTCGTCCCACCCACGAGTTTCTTGAATTAACCTTTCCCCTTTTTCTAGCGCTTCGGTTTGTCTTTTTATCTCATATTCAACGGCTGCAACCATGAAACGGAAAGAATTTATATTTTTAAGTTCAACTCTATATGGGGGCAGTTCTGAGCGTCCACCCACGCTGTCATAGCGCGTCCGGTGGCTTCTTGAAGTTCGTACGGAGATATTGGCCTCCAGGCGCATGTCGCCTTTTTCCATGTCGGCATTGGAAACTCCAAGGTAGCGCATAATCTGCTGAAGTTTTTTCGCGTAATCGCGAATTTCGTCAGTGTCACGGAAATCGGGCTCCGTAACGATTTCGACAAGAGGAACGCCGGATCTGTTGAAGTCTATTCGTGTCACACTTCCGATGTGTGACATTTTACCGGTGTCTTCTTCTTGGTGGACGCGATTTATCCTTATACTATTGGTGTTCCCATTTTTGTCAGTTACTTCCATTTTGCCGCCTACACATAATGGCCAGCGATATTGAGAAATTTGGTAACCCTTCGGAAGGTCGGGGTAAAAGTAATTCTTTCTTTCAAAGCGGGAGGTGTTGGAGACCTTGCAGCCTAGTGCAAGGCCAACTTTTATGCAGCTTTCCAGGGCTTTTTTGTTTATGAGCGGAAGTGCCCCTAGCAGCCCCAAGCAGACTGGACAGGTATGCGTATTGGGAGTTTTACCAAAGTAATCGGCGGAACACGAGCAAAACATCTTTGAGTTAGTGTTTAACTCAACATGGACTTCAAGGCCGATTATGGGTTCGTAGAGGTTGGACATTGGAGGTTGGAGATTAGACATTAGATTTTGGACATTAGATTTTGCAGATCCGGCTTTGCCATGTGCCATTCAGTTTCCTGTTCATAGTTGTATGCAACGCGCAATAAGGTTTCTTCGCTCCAGTGCGGACCAAGTAGTTGAAGACCTACTGGCAATTTTTCTGAGAAACCGGCGGGGACTGAGATACCCGGGATACCAGCAAGATTTGCTGTGATTGTATATATGTCCAGTAAATACATGGCTAGTGGATCGTCTATTTTTGCTCCTCTATCCCAGGCAACAATTGGCGAGGTGGGACTTGCTATAACGTCGCATTTTTCAAAAGCTTTTTGGAAATCTTGGTTTATTAGTCTTCTAACTTTGGCAGCTTTGGCAAAGTAATCGTCATAATATCCAACAGATAAAGAAAAGGTTCCAAGCATAATTCGTCGCTTTACTTCGTCTCCAAATAATTCTCTTTCCCCTCCGAATCGAATGCCGTCGTAGCGGGCAAGGTTTGATGAGGCTTCCGAGGTTGCGAGGATGTAATAGGCTGCCAGGGCATACTTGGAATGTGGGAGATCTACTTCCACAAGGTTCGCCCCCAAATCTTCAAGTTTATTTAGTGCAGTTTGTATTGTGCGACGGACTCCTTCGTCTAGCCCTTCGCCCATGTGGGCCTTTGTTACACCGACTTTTAGGCCTTTAATTCCCTTTTTTATCTTATCCTCGTTGTGTTTGTAGCTTCCGGAGCAAGTTGAATCTTTGTTGTCTTCTCCGGCGATCCAACTCAAAACAATTGAGGCGTCTTCTACTGATTTTGTTATTGGGCCAATTGTATCGAGTGAGCTTCCGTAAGCGATTAAACCCCATCGGGAGACAAGGCCGTAAGTGGACTTTAAGCCTACTACCCCGCAAAGCGAGGCTGGTTGTCTTATAGATCCGCCGGTATCAGTACCTAAAGCGAATAAACATGTGTCTGCTGCGACTCCTGCTGCGGAACCGGAAGATGATCCACCGGGGACTTTATCCGGGTTCCAGGGGTTCTTAGTATCTCCATATGCAGAGTTTTCGCCTGATGAGCCCATCGCAAATTCGTCGCAGTTGGTTTTTCCGATGATAGATATATTATTTGCCAGAAGTTTGTCTACAGCGGTTGCATCATAAGGAGGAACAAAATCTTCCAAAATTTTGGAACCT
>MHCB01000035.1 GCA_001816455.1 Candidatus Blackburnbacteria bacterium RIFCSPHIGHO2_12_FULL_44_25 | reverse complement strand
CGGAAGAGGCGAAGTGTGTTGTAGATTAAGTCCGAAAAGTCCATGACTCCTTCTTTGGTCTTTATTTCTTCGTATTTTTTATAGGCGCTTGCTAATTCTAACCATTTGGAGATTTCTTGTTTTGGACTGTTTTCGTTTTTGATCTTTAATTTTTGATTTTGAGCCCAGTCATAGTATCGATTGGGTGAGACGTCTTCGTCTTGCAGACGTGAGAAATGTTGAAACATCCCGGACAGGAACTTGGTCGGGTTACCAAGAGGGCGAAAATAAGAAAGGTCGAACTCAAATAAATGCTTCTTCATTAGGCGTACCCCTTCGGCTTCAGTTATAAGCCTGTAGCGAGGGTCAAGACCAATATCAAGGGCATCGTTTTTTAATATACGGTCCCCGAAAGAATGAAAGGTAGAGATCCACATTTGGGTGTATCCGTATGGCATAGCAATGTCTACTCTTTCTTCCATCTCTTGCGCGGCTTTTTCTGTGAAGGTTAGGGCAAGGATCTCCGGAGGAAGGACGCCTTTTTCAAGTATTAGGTGTTTGATCCTTTCGGTTATAACTGTTGTTTTACCGGTGCCGGCACCAGCGATAACAAGAAGCGGTCCTTTGCCCCATTTTACGGCTTCTTCTTGGGACTTATTTAGTTGTTTGTCAGTTGGCATTTGGGGAGGATACTGTGGGAGCTTGGAGTTCAGAGACTTCCTCTACTGTTTCTTTGCCTAAAACTTGGGTTGATGAAATTTTATGCCCCAACTGAGCAAAGACGGAGGAAAGGTTGGCCATGGTATTGTAGGAATTTGTGACGTGCCTTCCTAGTACTCCCAAGACGTCCCCCGTTTTGTCGTAGTCTTTTTGGATTGCGCGAATAGAGGATAAGACTGTGCGGGCTTGTTGCTCTATTCTTTTTCCTTCAAAACTCAAAAGGATAATCCGCAAATGCGCATACATTGTTGTGGGGGAAACAGGATAGACTCGTTGTGTGCGGGCGTATTCTATAACCTCTTCGAGGTTTACAATCTCGTAGTAGACAGCTTCTGATGGAATGTACATTATTGCAAAATCTACAGTGCCTTCTTCGGGAAGGATGTATTTTTTGGAGATTGCATCTATATGTTTTTTAATATCTCTTGAGAATTCCTTCCTTGCTCGATCTCTATCAACCTCAGCCTCCTCTTTGATCATTTTTTGGAAGTTCTCCATTGGGAATTTGGAGTCTATCGGAAGAAGGCCCGCGTCAGTTTTTAGGGCTACGTCTACTTTTTCCCCGGACTTAAACTGGTGCTGAAGGTAGATTGCACCTTTAGGAAAGATTTGGGACAGGAGGTCCTTTAAAACTTCCTCCCCCAGGTTTCCTCGGAGTTTTGGGCTTCGTAGGAAATCTTGAAGATCCTTCATTGACCTTGAAACCTCGGAGAACTGGCCTGCCTCTTTTTGGAGATCTCCAATAACCCGGGCTGCGCGATCTAGTCTTTCGTTAATATCCCTTGTGTTTTGGCTTAAAATATCGGCGATGTTTTTATTGCTTTGGGAGATCATCTCTTGGTTTGATTTAAGCCATTCGACGGTGGTTGAGTCTTCCTTGGGGGTGGACAGTTTTTTATTTAAGAGCCAGAACACTCCACAGAAGCCGGAACCAATAATAAGAAGAGTAAGGAGGAGCTCTTGGGACATTGCGACCAATTCTACTTGCGATCCTACTTTAAAGCAAGGCTTTGCTTGTTAGGATGAGAACCTGAAGACAGAACCTTGCCACTTTGTGGTAAGAACCTGAAGACAGAACCTTGCCACTTTGTGGTAAGAACCTGAAGACAGAACCTTGCCATAGGAATGGTAGAATGGGGTGGTGAGCAAAGGAATAGAGGACAAAATACGACGTAGGAGGAGTTTTTTACCTGCTTTGATTTTGGGGGTCCTTTTTCTTGTAGGCTGGCTTACTTTTTTGTTTTTTGTTCCCCCTCAGAATGTGTTTTTAACTTTTGGTTTCGTTGCTCTTTTGTTTTTGAGCCTGTTGTTTTTTTCTTCTCTTTTGATGGGGAGAACAAGACGGGGTCTTGTTTTTTCTTTGGGGGTGGTTTTGTTTCTAGTCTTGGGGTATTTTGGCGCAGGAAATTGGCTGAATTTTATTTTACTTACCGCCATCGGCGTAACACTTGAGTACTATTTAAGTAGAAGAAGGTAGCGAATTGACTCGGATGATCCTAATTGATACACTTTGTTCAATCCTGACATGCGAGTTTCTAAGAGCAAGGTTAACCCACACCTCAAGAAGGAGCTTTTTTCGACCCTTCACCAGACTATTGCTGACTTAAAAACACGGGAAGAAGTAGGTTTGTTTTTAGAGGCATTTTTATCTCCTGCGGAACACGAGACTTTAGTTAAGCGCGTTGCTGTTGCTTATTGGCTTGACAAGGGGCGTGGTTATAACAACATACGAGACAATCTGAAGGTTTCCAGCGCTACAATTGCTGCAATTCGGGACGCATATCAAAATCGACCAGGAGTCAAAGTTGCTTTGAGCAAAATTCGCGCAGAAGAGTGGGCGAATGTTTGGAGCCAGAGGATTAAGAAGATTGTTAGATGAAACTCACACGCCCTAAAGGGCGTGGTATCATTTCTTGTATAAACCTTCGGTTTAACCCCGCCTGTGGCGGGGACGATCTTCGAAGGGCAAGGGTATTTAGGATCGGTACAATAAATTAGGCAGATCAAACACAAATTGACATAACACGTTCTCAGACATACAATTAGACAGATGAACACACAACCCTCCAGCATCGAGATGATGATGGCCCGTTAAGGGACGGAGGTTTTGTGGCTTTTTAAGAACCTCCGGAAGGAGGTTTTTTAGTTTTTAAACATGAACAAATTTTATATTTCCTGTGCGATACCATACGTAAACGCCAAGCCTCATATTGGGCATGCTCTGGAGTTTATCCAAACTGACCTGATTGGTCGGTACCACAGATTGCTTGGCGATGAGGTGCTTCAGCTAACTGGGGGAGACGAGAATGCGTTGAAGAATGTTCAAGCGGCTGAGGCCGCTGGAGAAGGTGTGCAGAGTTTTGTTGATAAGAATGCGCAACTATTTTTTGATTTGACTTTGAAACTAAACACTCGATTTGATGTTTTTCAAAAAGGGTCGGATAGGGAAAAACACTACGCTTCATCGCAGAAGTTGTGGGAACTTTGTGCTGAAGCAGGAGATATTTATAAAAAATCCTATAAAGGGCTTTATTGTGTCGGGTGCGAAACTTTTTACTCTCCCGAAGAATTAAACCAACAAGGAGAGTGTTGGGAGCACCCTGGTAAAAAGTTGGAAGAAGTCGAAGAGGAAAATTACTTTTTCAGATTGTCAAAATATCAGGATAAGATACTTCAACTTGTTGAGTCCGATGAATACAAAATAATTCCAGGAAAGAGGAAAAATGAGGTCTTGGCGTTTGTTAAGTCGGGACTTCAAGATATTTCTATTTCCAGAAGTAATGAGCGGGCGAAAGACTGGGGGGTACCTGTTCCTAACGACCCAGCGCAACGCATATATGTATGGTTTGACGCTTTAAACATTTATCAGTCCGGGGTTGGCTTTGGCTGGGATGAGGAGATGTATCAAAAGTGGTGGCCAGCTGATTTGCAGGTAATAGGAAAAGGAATTCTCAGATTTCATGCCGTTTACTGGATTGCGTTCCTACTTTCTGCTGATCTCAAGATACCCAAAGCTTTATTGGTTCACGACTATTTTACCGTTAACGGCCAAAAAATGTCTAAAACGGTGGGGAATGTTTATGATCCTGTTCCTTTATTAGATAAGCATGGTGCAGATCCTGTTCGTTACTACTGTTTGGCCAAGATTTCCCCTTTTGACGATGGTGACTTTTCGGAGGATAAGTTTTTCGAAGTTTACAATGCAGACTTGGCAAACAACTTGGGAAATCTTGTGTCTCGTGTGGCAAAGCTTGGTGAAAACATTGGTCTTACCGTTGGTCAGACGGAAGTTAGTGAGTTTGACAGGGAAGTTGTTGAAAATCTTGATGATTACAGGTTTGATTTGGCGCTACAAACCATTTGGAGATGGATTGATAGTTTGAACAAGAAAATCGATTTGGAGAAGCTTTGGGAGAACACGGTGGATAAACAACCTGTTTTGGTGGAGATCGTTCATGAAATCAGAAAAATTGCTTTTAATCTTCGGCCTTTTTTGCCGGAGACTGCGGAAAGGATTGGTGGCCAGTTCAAGGGACCTAAGATTTCTGCTGCTCAGCCTCTTTTCCCGCGCATTTAAGTGAAACAGGGATGGTATCGGAGTTGTGCGGAGAGTGTGGGCACGGATGTGCAAGGTTTGCATATCCGTGCCCGAGTGTTTTTTGTGGGCTCCAAGAATCCGCTAGCCAAGTCCTACCGCGAAGCGGCAGGCTTGTGGCGACTAGCCAGGTTCTTATGCGGGAACCCCCAGGACAAAGAGGCCGATGGTGTCGCCCCAGTCGCCAGGATGGCAGCTGTTCGTAAGGACGACGTCGCCATCGAAATAGCCAACGACCACCTGGTCGAGGCCGTCGGGCGGAGGTTGGTGGCCATCTGTCCAGGTGTATTGGCCCCTCAGCAGGTGTTTGCCTGCCTTTTTTAGGTGACTTTCCAGGACTTCCCGGACGGTCAGCGGATTGCCGACAACCCAGCGAAGGCCTGGCACTACCGGAAGTCGATCGAGAATGTCTCGGACACAATGGTCCCGACCTTCGACTTCGTCGTAGGTGTAGCCGAGGCTGGGCTCGACCAGGGCGGGAAGGTAAATTACCTCACCACACGAAACCTGCGTCAGGCGAGAGTGCTTGAACTGGCCGCCGAGGGCGCGAACCGTTGCCAACACTCCAGGTTCGAACGTGTGGCCTACTAGGGCTGTCTGTGCGCTCACAAGTGTCCCTTTCTTTTGGGCTATAACCTTGAACCGTCAAGGTGCGAACTCGCCTCACGTTTGAGGTAAGTGAGTTATTATACCAAACTTACAGCCTATAGTCAAGTTTGGTTGGTGCGAAGTTCTTCGTGATACAATACTAGCTATCTTCTTATGCTTAGGCGTTTTATTCTTGCGCACGAAAAGGGCTTCCATAGGTTTTTGGAGATATTACCTGGGTTTTTTTCGTGGAATTTAATTCTGTTCCCATATTGGGGAATTTTGGTTTTTCCTGTGGTTGTTGCCTATTTTGTTTTACTTTTTGATATTTATTGGTTTTTTCAGAGTTTGATTATTGCTGTTACTGCTAGTGTTTCCCATCTTCGGATTCAGGCTGCTAAACGTTTTGATTGGTTAGGGGAACTTAAAAGTTTCCCAGATTGGAAGAAGGTGCAGCATTTTATTGTTGTTCCTACATATAAAGAGCCGATCCACATTTTAGAGAGAACTCTTAAGGCTATTGCAAACCAGGATCTTCCGGGGGACCAGATAAACGTAATTCTTGCCATGGAGGCAAAAGAGGACCCGGTAGCACGAGAAAAGAAAGTAGCTTACTTGACGCGGAAATTCAAAGACAAATTCAGAAATCTTTTAATAACGGTTCACACATTAGTACCTGGAGAGGTTGTAGGAAAGGCGGCAAACGAAAGGTATGCGATTTTGGCGGCTTCTAAAAAGCTTGTTGGGAAAGGCGGGAGGAGGATTGATCCTAAATATATAGTGGTTACTTCGTGTGATGCGGACCACACATTTCACCCAAAACATTTTTCTTATCTTACTTATAAATTCCTTGACGATCCCAATCGGTACTATAAATTCTGGCAGTCTGCCGTAATGTTTTATCAGAATATATGGAAGTTGCCAGCCTTAACTCGTGTTGTTAATTCTTTTTCTTCGATTTGGAATCTTTCCCAACTCCCGAGGCGCGACAGATTGGTAAACGCTCAAAATTATTCGCTATCGTTTTCTTTGCTTTCCGAGGTTGGTTATTGGGATGCTGATGTAATACCCGAGGATTATCACATCTTTTTTAAGTGTTTTTATAAGACTCGCGGAAAAGTTGAGGTGGAGGCTATTTATTTGCCTTTATTTGCTGATGCTCCAGAATCTGAGACTTTCTGGGCTACCTTAAAAAATCAATACTTTCAATATCAAAGATGGGCGTGGGGGGTGTCTGATGATCCTTACGTTATTAAGAATTACTTTTTAACTCCTGGTGTACCATTTCTTCTTAAGACATATCGTGTCTTGAGCCTGGTTCGGGAACATTTCTTGTGGCCTGTTAACTGGTTTATTATAACTTTAGGGATTTCGATTCCAGTACTTCTTAACCCAGAGTTTTCAAGAACAGTCATAGGCTACACTTTGCCTGGAATCTCCTCGATAATGCTCACTGTCGCTTTGTCTTTTCTTATAGTTATGCTTCTTATTGAGGCTCAACACAGGCCACCAAGGCCTGACTATGTGCCTCGTTGGCGTGCGGCACTTTTGCCTGTGGAATACTTGCTTATGCCTATCGTGGGATTAGTCTTTGGTGCCTTACCGGGGCTTGATGCCCACACAAGGCTGATGTTGGGAAAATATCTTGAGTATCGGGTAACGGAGAAAGTCTAGTACAATAGGGAATCTACATGGTGTTATTTAAGAAGAAAGTTGTACTGTTTGGAGAAGAGCAAACAATCTCCATAACTCCGTTAACGCTTCTTGTTTTGTTGGGGTTGATACTTCGGATCCCCAATCTTTTTGAGCCTTATTGGTATGGGGACGAGGCGATTTACCTTGCTGTAGGCCAAGGAGTGCGCCAGGGTTTACTTTTGTATCGAGATATTTTTGACCACAAGCCTCCTTTGATTTATTTGATCGCTGCACTTTCGGGTTCCTTGTTTTGGTTTAAAACTGTGCTTCTTGTTGTAAATTCCGTGTCTATTGTGGTTTTTTGGAAGCTGGCGGTGTTGGTTTTTAAAAACAAATCTAAGCCTGTGTTTCTCTCCTCCTTAATTTTTACCCTTCTTACTACTTTACCGTTTATTGAGGGAAATCTGGTAAACAGTGAGGTCTTGATGCTTCTCCCCACGTTGTTTTCTTTTTACCTTGTTGCGGACCCGGTAAAGAACACCCCTAGGAGAACCTTTCTTGCCGGATTGGTATTTTCTTTGTCGGTTCTACTTAAGGTGCCTGGGATATTTGATGTTTTTGCGGTCGGATTTTTTTGGGTTATATCAATACGAAACAGGAAGAGTTTTATTCGCGTAGTAAAACACTCTGCTGCACTTTTTTTAGGAATTGCAATTCCCATCTTTGTTTCTGTTCTTTATTTCGCGGTCCAAGGGGCTTTGCTCGCATACTGGGAGGCTGGGTGGAGTCAGAATTTTAACTATATATCTCGGTGGGTAGGGGGTGGTGCTTCGGGACAATCGGGTCTAGTTTGGAGAGTGGTGGTTTTAGTGGGAATAATGGCTGTGTTGGCAGTTTTGAGACGCTTCTTTAGTCCGAGGGTGCTGTTTTTGTGTGTTTGGTTTGTATTTTCACTATTTGCGGCACTTTTATCTGGGAGACCGTATCCTCACTACTTAATACAGGTTGTTCCTTCTTTTTGTTTACTTCTTGGGGTTTTAGGGTTTGGACTTTTTCGAGAACGATTTCTGCCTATTCCGTTTTTCATTCTTTTATCGGTTTCGGTTCTTTATTACAAGTTTTATTACTATCCGACCGGTTCATATTACAAAAACTTTATTTCCTTCTCACTAGGACAGAAAACCAAAGATGAGTATCTCGCGGCATATGATAAAAAAACTCTTCGCACTTATAGTCTGGCTACGTTGATTGCTAATAGGACAGGAGAAGATGACAGAGTGTTTATTTGGGGGACTGCTCCAGAAGTTTATGCTTTGTCTCGTCGGGTTCCGCCGATAAAATATGTCACTTCCTTTCACCTGGTTGATTTTGGTAATACCGGCGAAGCGTTATCGACTTTCCAAAAAAACAAGCCTAAGTATATCGTCTTGTTGCCTGAGGAAAACCGATCATTTCCTGGTTTGTCTGCATTTATTAACACCAATTACGTTTATATCGAGAGTGTTGATGGTGCCCAGGTTTGGAAGCTGATTAACCCAGACCTGGCCCGACTGCTTGGAAAGTGACGATGATAGAAATGAAACAAATAGGAATTCGTTTTCGACTTCGTATTGGCGACCTTTTGCCTCAACATGCTCTGGTACGAAGGTTTTTTCTCTTTAGTGTTGCCTCTGCTCTTCTGACCTTGGGGTTTTTAGGGTTTACCTATCAACGCTTACCGCCTGAGGTTCCACTTTTTTATAGTAATCCTTGGGGCAAGGAACAGTTGGCGAGGCCGTATTTTTTATTTCTTCCTTTGGCTTTATCTTGTATCTTCTTGGCTCTGAACATTGTTTTGGCAAAAAAGAGCTTTGTTGGACACTCTTTTGTACGTGATTTGTTATACATTGGTACGGGGCTTATATTTCTTTTGGCCACGGTTACTACAGTTAGGATAGTTTTTCTGATTATTTAGAACAATGGACATTTTACGCTTATTTTTGTTTCCGGCTTTCGTCTCTTTTGTTATTTCTCTTGCGGCAACATGGGTTGTAATTAAACAGGCTCGAAGGTTGAAAATTTTGGACGATCCAAAGAGGAGACGTCACCCTGCGACGCTTCACACCAAAGCCACTCCACGCGGGGGAGGTATCGGGCTTTTTATTGCGATCTTTCTGACCAGTGTTATTTTTTTACCTCTTGATCAACGCCTTTTAGGAATTCTTTTAGGGGCAGCAGTTATTGTGTTCATTGGGTTTTTAGACGACAGAAGGGATGTTAATCCTTATATAAGGTTGGCAGGGCAGTTGTTGGCCGCAATGGTTGTTGTGGGATCAGGAATCGGGATTGCGTTTGTGTCTAATCCTTTTGGAGTTGGAACTCTAGATCTTTCCAATCCGCAGATACAGTTTACCTTGTTTGGAGAGACTCATACTGTCTGGATACTCTCGGCTGCTTTTGCGACTGTATGGATTATAGGCCTCATGAATGCTGTTTCTTGGTCGTCTGGGGTTGATGGTCAATTATCGGGATTTGCTGCAATTTCCGCTTTGGTTATTGGATTGTTGTCCTTTCGCTTCTCTGCTGATATTACTCAGTGGCCTATAACCATTCTTGCTGCTTCGGTTTTTGGGGCCTTTTTGGGGTTTTTGCCTTACCATATATACCCTCAGAAAATAATGCCGGGGTTTGGGGGGGCGACTCTGGCGGGGTTTATGTTGGCCGTTTTGTCAATCTTGACCACTGCTAAGGTTGGTACTTTGCTTTTAGTTTTGGCAATTCCGATTGCGGATTTTATATATATAGTTGTTAGGAGGATTTTATCCGGTAAGTCCCCCGTTTGGGGGGATCGAGGGCACTTACACCATAGGCTTCTCAACGCGGGTTTTAGTAAAAGAAAGATTGCATACTTTTATTGGGTGGCTACTGCATTTTTGGGAGTTTTGGCTTTTAATTTGAATGCTCTGGGTAAGTTATATACAATCGTAGGTATAGTGCTCGCAGTTGGAGCTTTGATAATATGGTTAGCCTTGCGATCGCAATCCTTAAAACAGCCAGACCGCGGCAATGGCTAAAAAACCTCTCTATTTTTGCGGCTTTAGTGTTTACGGGGAACCTCTATGAGGAGGATCTTTTTAAGTTAACTCTTGTTGGCTTTGTAGCACTTTCCTTTTTGGTCTCTTCGGTCTACTTCATAAACGACGTTTTTGATGTTGAGTCGGATCGCGTTCACCCGTTTAAGAGAAGGAGGCCTATTGCCTCTGGAAGGTTAAGTATTCCACTTGCCCTTTTTCTCTCTTTGTTGGGTGTTGTTGGTGCTTTTCTTCTCTCATATACCCTTTCTCGGACTTTCTTTTGGGCCTTATTTTCGTATTTCATTTTACAGATTATCTACACCCTCTGGCTTAAAAAGCTTGTAATTTTGGATATTTTGGTAATTGCCACAGGATTTGTTTTGAGGGTTTATGCGGGAGTGTTTTTGATTGATGCACATCTTAATGTGTGGTTTCTTTTGTGCGTAGTTTCAGTTTCCCTTTTCTTGGCTGCGGGGAAACGAAGGGCAGAATTGGCTTTGCTTCATGCAAATGCGTCGCAGCATAGAAAGACTTTGGGTATGTACTCGCCAAATCTGCTGGATTCCTATTTGTCGATGTTTGCGACAGCCACTTGGCTTTCGTGGGCTTTGTTTACGTTTTTTACGGATGCTCAACGGGATTTTTATGTAAGCCGAGCTGTTGCGCCGGATCTTTTATCATCTTTACCTTTGGCAATTTTGGGGGTTGGGAAGCCTTTGATGATTACTATTCCGGTTGTTGTTTTTGGGGTTATGCGGTACCTGCAGATTGTTTACGACGGGTCGAGGGCTGAGACTCCGGAGAGAGTGTTGACTTCGGATAGACCACTTTTGGGATCGATTATAATTTGGGGGCTTTTAGTTTTATTTGTGATTTACTTCTTAACTCCCCGAGCGGACGGATTTTAAGGGTTTGATGGGTTCCGGCGGCTCTTGAATTTCAAGCTTTGTGTATTTCTACACGTGACTTTAGCAAGAGCCGCCGGACGATAAGTGAGAAAGTGGCGGTGTGGGCGTGACGCCAAGGCCGCGGGCCAGGTTGGTAATCGCGGCTCACCGTGCCACTCTTAAACACCTATCTCGCCTGTTAGCACGCCCCATAGCAGCCGTAGTCCACCAACAACGAGCAGGACAACAGCAACAAAGACAAATGTAGACAAGATAGACAATCCAGATCTCTCAGCAACCACCAAGAGAACAACAATAAGGGTAATAAACCAGAAAGTAGGCAAAGCAAGTCTCCTTTTCTCGAGCAAATCACGCTCGCGACGTCTCCTCCAGCAGAAGTGGCCGGGGCCTTCTTCTGATGGCGAAGCCTCCTTGTGTCATCTGCGACACCAAGCGTTTACACCATAAGCCACCTTGTTTCTGTTGTATTGCAGCAAGGTGTAGTAGTTCTCGTTCACGCTGGCTGAGCGGTTCCACAGACCTCTTCTCCGTCCCGTTTCCGGCCACTGAACCAGACACCGGTTTGCGTTTTTATCTGCAGGCATTTTCTAAAAGTGCTGTGTGCAGCTTCTGAGCAATGCTCAATTGGTATTATACCACAGAAGTTTGACTATAGGTTTTATGAGGGAGATTTTTGGGCGTATTCTGCGGAGATCCAGCCTGTTTTTCCTTTTTCGTATTCGATTTTATACCATTCCCCGGTCTTGTCTTCTTCTATGAAAGCATATTTTTTGCCCGGGGTGACTCTGGCAATTTCCGGGGAGGTTTTCAAGGCTTCTTCTCTTACCCTTAAAAACCCTGTTCCTGTATCTTGGATTTCAACCATAGTTTGCGTTGGTTCGTCTTGGAGCTTTGCAGACTCTGAGGCTTCCTCTTCTTTGGGTTTGGTTGATTCGTCCTCTGCCAGAAAGACTACGATTGTTAATTTGTAACCTTGAACAGGCTTTAGCCCTCCAATATCGCGTGTTAGATAACCTGGGTGGGAAATTGTGAGGGTGTGTTCTTCGGTCGTAGAATTTGCTATCGGAACGGGGGTAAAACCTCGAGTCTCGCTGTCAAATTTGACCTCAGCCGAGTCCGGAATAGAAACTACGGCTAGTTCTGCTTTTTTACCGCCTATTTTCTCAAAAGACAAAATCTCCCCTGCGGAAGTATTGTCTTTTTCTCCAAATTCACGCCTAATAACGGTAGTTACGCCCTCAGTAAGGTTCACTTTTGTTTCCCAGAGTGCAAGGGGTTTATCTGAATTTGTAGGCACGAGTCTTACTGTCACTTCACCCGGTTTTCTAAACTCTTCATAGGGGGTACTTGTTGCTACCTGTTCGCCGTTCACATATACCGAGGCTGAGACGTTGGTTTCTGCTATTTCGAGCTTAGCCTGGGCCGGAGAAAGGCGGTTTTTAAGAAGAAAGAAGCCTGCTGTGAGGCCAAAAAGGACCAGGATTGTAATAAGAAGCCATTTTTTATCCATAAACTTCCGAGGGTTTTGAAGTCGGTAACAGTGAGGATACCAGAAGCTAATTTTAAGCACAAGGGGGTGGTTTTATGGTAGAATGTTGGCTGGAGTGGCGCCGTGGCGAAGTGACCCAACGCGTTCGTCTGCAAAACGAATATTCGCGGGTTTAAATCCCGCCGGCGCCTCACACTCTCTTAAGCTTGACTTTTGGCTGATTTTCGGGTATAATTTGCATCGATCCTGAAACTATGTTTGTTTTCAGGGTTTTTTGTTTTTCAGACCTTCAAACAAGGCTCATCCTGCTTCATTTTTGAGCCTGTAGCCCATGAACTGATTCGTTCATCTTGTGGGTATTTCTGAGGGCTTCCCCGCCGGAGGCGGGGCATATGAAAAAACTGACTACCAATTTTGGGAGTTTTAGGATCCACTTGCAAATTACGAAAAGGCGTGGAGATTCTTCTGTTGATCCTCTTTTCTTAAGCCTGTCTGAGCTTGCGTCTGTTCGCTCAGGCAACAAGATTAGTCGATTTTTCCGCCATTTCTTTGAACACGCAAACGTGCGTAAATTTGTGGGTCGCAATTTGGCGGCTTTTGTGGTCGCTTCTTCTGTTATTACCCCAAACGTTGCTGCTATTGCCAATACTGGCACTTTCGAGGCTAATACTCTTGCTGAGATTGTGCAGCCTTTGTCTACAGATGTTGTGGTTCAGTATCCTACTGAAAAAGTGAAGGTTAACCAGGGATACAGGCTGTTTCACCCCGGAATCGATCTTGAAGGCGTAACTGGGGATCCCGTACACCCCATTATGAAGGGTCATGTCGCAAAGATTGAGCGATCCAGATTTGCTTATGGAAACTCTATTATTGTTGACCACGAGAATGGATATTCGTCTCGTTACGCACATTTGTCTTCTATGATTGTGCGTGAGAAGGAACAGGTGGACACTAAAACTGTTATTGGAGCTGTTGGATCTACAGGGCGCTCAACCGGAGATCATCTTCATTTGGAAGTTTACAAAGAAGGAAGAAACGTTAACCCTCAAACTATTTTACCTCTGTAACTTTTCTTGCTTCAGAAGACAAGGTACGCGACTAGTAGTCCATCCCACCCATGCCGCCAGGAGTTGGCATCTTCTCGGGCTCAGGTTCGGTTGCTACTAAACCTTCTGTCGTCAAAACCATCATCGCAACTGAGGCTGCATTTTGGACAACCGATCGAGTGACCTTTGCAGGGTCTAGTATGCCTGCTTCGACCATGTCTTCAAATTTTCTAGTCATTACATTGAAGCCGTAATTGGGGTTGTCTGAGGCCACAATCTTTTTTGTAATTTCCTCGTCGTTTTCACCGGCATTCTTTAGGATCCAGCGTGCGGGTTGACTTAAGGCGTCGTAAAGTATGTCTACTCCTGCTTGTTCGTCTTCGTTGTCTGTCTTTACTTTCTTTAGTGCTTCCCTTGCCCTTAAGAGGGTTACGCCGCCGCCTGCAACTATCCCCTCTTCCCGGGCTGCTTTGGTTGCTTCTACTGCGTCTTTTACGCGTTCTTTCTTCTCGTTGAGTTCGACTTCTGTTGCTGCTCCAACATTAATTTGTGCAACTCCGCCTGCTAGTTTTGCTAAGCGTTCCTGGAGCTTCTCCCGATCAAAATCTGAAGTTGAATCTTGGACTGCTTTTTTAAGTTGACTTATCCGTGCCTTAATTTTCTCTTTGTCGCCTTTTCCGCCGATTATTCTTGTATTGTCTTTGTCTGAAGACACTTTGTCTGCTTCGCCTAGGTCTTCTACTGTTACAGATTCTAAGGTTCTACCTGTGTCTTCTGAGATAACAGTTCCGCCTGTTAGGACTGCAATGTCTTCGAGCATTTCTTTTCGCCTATCTCCAAACCCTGGGGCTTTGACTGCCAAGACACTAAAAGTTCCACGGAGCTTGTTTACAACCAACATTGCCAACGCTTCACCGTCTATTTCGTCTGCAATAATCACGATGTTTTTAGTAACTTTAACTGTGTTTTCTAAAAAGGGAAGAAGGTCTTGAATCGCAGAGATTTTTTTGTCGGTTATTAAAATTTTAGGGCTTTCTGTTTCTGCTTCCATTCTCTCGGGATTTGTAACAAAATAAGCAGAAGCATAGCCTCTGTCGAATTCCATTCCCTCTTTGTATTCCACTTCTATTGTTAGCCCTCTCCCCTCTTCTACTGTTACAACGCCTTCGTTGCCTACTTTTTCTAGGGCTTCTGCGATGATTTTTCCAATCTCTGGGTTTTGCGCAGAATTTGTTGCCACCTGTTCAATTTCTTCTTTCTTTTGGACGGGTTTGGCAATTTTTCCGATCTCTTCTAGAACTGCTGCTACCCCTTTTTCGATTCCTCTTTTCAGAATCATTGGATTGGCGGGGGACTTTTCGGAGTCAACCTTATCCATGCCGGCTTTTGTTATTACTTGAGCAAGCAATGTTGCAGAGGTTGTTCCGTCACCTGCAACGTCGTTGGTTTTGGAGGCAGCTTCTCGTACAAGCTGAGCACCCATATTCTCAAATGGGTCTTTGAGGTCTATTTCCTTGGCAATAGACACACCGTCATGCACAACATGGGGGGCTCCCCATTTTCTGTCGAGCGCGATATTTCTGCCTTTGGGGCCAAGGGTTGTAACTACTGCTTTTGCCAGTTGGTCGATACCAGATAACAGGGCATCGCGTGCGCTTTTACCAAATTTTAGTTGTTTTGACATAAGTTAAAAGAAAAACGTTAAACGTTTAACGTTCTGCGTTTTACTGGTTGTACACAGCCAATATATCATCGAATTTCACGAATAGGTATTCTTTCCCACTGATCTTAATTTCGTTACCGCCCCATTTTTTATAGATTACCCTATCGCCTACTTTAACTGGAGATTTTCGGGTTGTGCCACCATCGGTTACTTCGTCGCCTCCCACTGCAAGAACTTTTCCAACTTGGGGTTTTTCACCAGCATTATCGGGAAGAACAATGCCTGAGGCGGTACGAGTTTCTGCCTCTTCTGGTTCAAGGAGAAGGTAGCCTGCTGCTGGTTTTAGGTTTATGTTTGTTGCTGCCATGGTGATTAGTCTATCACTAATTTGCTGCGAGTGCTATTTTAAAAAAGCCTGCTGGTCTTGTCAAGAGGTGGTTTTGGGCATACAATCTGGCAATATGGTCAACAGAGAGCGCATTGTAAAAACCTTATTGGATCTTATAAAAATTGATAGTCCGTCGGGGAGTGAGGATAAAGTCGCTCAAGAACTTACGGCTCAGCTTGCGGCTTTGGGCGGCATTATTAAAAATGACACTTATGGAAATGTTATCGCCGTGTTTGAAGGAACGGGAGAACCGTTGCTTTTGTCAGCCCACATGGACACTGTTGAGCCTGGGCGAGGTATTGAACCCGTAGTTGACGGTGATGTTATCACATCGCAGGGTGAGACTGTTTTGGGGGCTGACCCCAAGGCGGGAATTGCAGCAATACTTGAGGCAGTTGCCAGTATAAAAGAGTCTGGAGAAAAACATAGACCGTTTGAGGTGGTTTTGACACGCGAGGAAGAAACAGGGTCTGAGGGGGCACAGAATTTAGCGTACGAGAAGTTGCAGTCCAAAAATGCTGTGGTTTTCGACGGAGACGCAGAGGTTTTCCATGTAAATACTGCTGCGCCGGGGTACTACAAGTTTGACGCAACAATTGTTGGGCGAGCTGCGCATGCTGGATTAGAACCAGAAAAAGGCATCTCTTCTATTATTATTGCTTCCGAGATGGTTTTGGCCCTTCCTGTGGGGAGAATTGACGAGGAGTCGACTTTAAATATCGGAATTATTAAGGGAGGGTCTGCCCGGAATGCGGTGCCTGAGAAAACGGAGGTTACCGGAGAAACAAGGAGTCGCGATAGTCAAAAGCTTGAGAAGCAAGCCCAGATCTTTCGGGACGTTTGCGATGAATTATCTAAAAAATATGTGGAGGCAAAAATTGAATATACATTAACAAAGAATTTTTCGAGTTTCTCGATTCCGGATAGTGATCTGTTTGTGAGGGGAATTGGAGAGGCTCTTTCTTCTTTGGGATTGGAGAGTAAATTTGAGCCTACTGGAGGCGGATCTGATGCAAATTTCTTTAACGCAAAAGGTATAAAAGCAGTTGTTGTGGGAACTGGAGTTCGGGATATGCATACAACTAAAGAGAATCTTAATATACCCGAGATGGTGCAAGCTGCGGGATTTTGCGAAAAACTTCTACTGGTCGTTTAATATCCGATATAACAATTTCGTGTTGATGTTTTTCTTGACTGTGTTGGCAAGAAAGGCATAGGGGTCTTTGTCGGTTTTTTGGAAGATTGGAAGTGTGACCCCTTTTTTTTCTGCGAGATTTCTTAATATCACTCTTCTTATGTTGTCCTGATTAAAGATGTCGTGAATGTATGTTCCTAACACCCACTCTTTTTGAATAATTTTTGCTCCGGGGGAAGTTTTTCCCATATGAATCTCGAAACCTGAGATCTCCAAACCTTTTGCCCCTTTCAACATCCCTTCGTTTTCTTTTAATGTTAGTTTTACCTGCTGTGTCGTCT
>MHCB01000034.1 GCA_001816455.1 Candidatus Blackburnbacteria bacterium RIFCSPHIGHO2_12_FULL_44_25 | reverse complement strand
TAGGCTTGGGCGAAGAGCCATTTGTGAGTGGCTTTATTCCCACAGTGAACACACGTGCCCTCTTCCTCTTCTGCGTCTAAAGGCAAACAGCGAGTTGAAGCTTTAGTTTCTTCTTTGATTTCTGCTTCGCACTCTTCGTTTTCGCACCAGAATGCTCTTATAAATCCCCTAGGGCCTGTCATTATTTCTTTAAATTTTTCGTATGAAGTAGCTTCTCGTGTGTTTTCTTCCAAGAATTTTAGGGCTCGATTGTATAAGTTTTCTTGAATGTTGTCCAAAAGTTTGGGTATTTCCTTGCTTACTTCAGAAATAGGAACTTCGAGTTTTTCAAGAGTATCTCGTCTAACAACGGTCACCGATCCTGTTTGTCTCTCTTTTGGGCCTAATTCAATTCTCAGAGGCACACCCCTTAGCTCCCATTTGTTAATCTTGAAACCTAAACTTTCGTCATCTCTCGTGTCAACTTTGGCTCTGATGGCGTCTACTCTTAAGAGGTCTGACAGTTTGTTGGCTGAGGACAGGATTTCTGGCTCATCCCCAACCGGGATAATAACCACTTGGATTGGGGCTACGCGCGGCGGAAGTATGAGCCCATTATCGTCGCCATGGGCCATAAGGAGTCCTCCGATAGAACGAGTAGATAGTCCCCAGCTGGTTTGCCAAGCATATTTTGTTTCCCCATCTTTATCCTGGAATTTAATGTCAAAGGCTTTTGAGAAATTTTGCCCCAGGTCATGAGAGGTACAGCTTTGCAAGGCTTTGCCTTCAGGCATTAATGTTTCGTAGGTGTATGTAACATCTGCGCCTGCGAATTTTTCGCTTTCTGATTTTTTGCCGACATAACCGGGGAGCGCTAAAAAGTCTTTGTAAATTTTACTGTACATTTCTATTGCCCATTTTTGGAGTTCCACCGCCTCCTCGTGTGTACCATGTGCTGTGTGTCCTTCCTGCCATAGAAATTCGGTTGTTCTTAAAAATAGGTAGGTCCTTTTTTCCCAGCGCACGACATTGTTCCATTGATTTATAAGAATAGGGAGATCGCGCCAGGAGTGTACCCATTTGGCGTAAGCGTCATACATTATGGTTTCTGAAGTTGGACGAACAATTAGCTTTTCTTTTAGCTCTTCTCCGCCGCCGATTGTGACAACTGCAAGTTCAGGAGAAAACCCTTCTACGTGCTTTTTTTCTTTAGAAAGGAAGGACTCGGGGATAAACAAAGGGAAGTAGGCATTCTCTACCCCTTTTTCTTTTATCTTCTCGTCCATGGTTCTTTGGATAAGCTCCCAGATTCGGTAACCATAAGGTCTGAAGATCATTGTTCCCTTGGCGGGACCATAGTCTGCTAACTCTGCTTCCAGAACTACACGGTTGTACCAAACTGACAGGTCAACTGATTTCTTAGTTAAGTTTTTTTCGTATGCCATTATTTTTTCTGTTAAAACATTTTACCACCGATTGGTACATCCATGGTTGGACACAACAACACCACATCTCCGTTTTCATCGGGTACACCTAATGTTAGTGCTTCGGAAATAAAGGGGCCGATTTGCTTGGGTGGAAAGTTAATCACCACCATTACAAGTCTGTTTAATAGCTGGTCTTTTGTATAATGTTTCACTATTTGCACTGAGGATTTTTTAGTTCCTATTTCTGGGCCAAAGTCTATTACCAACTTGTAAGCGGGCTTTCGGGCCTCAGGAAAGTCTTGCACATCAATAATTTTCCCCACGCGAATATCTACCTTCTCAAAGTCTTGATATTGAATTATGTCCCCCATATACAAAAAGTCCTTCCTAAAACACTTAAATTAAATGCTTTAGCAAGGACTCTTGGCTTCAGGGAAGTTTACCCTGAGTTTACCGAAGGGTGGTACCACCTTACTTTCTCCCACTTTGCTTATGCTTCGTGGGACTTGTTTTGAGAGGTTCTTCCGCCAGTCGGCGGACTTTCCCTCTAAGCTCCTGGGCGGGAAACCCATTCAACGCTTTTCCAAACTATACTTTATTTAAAGATATGATGCAACTCCCTTAGGGTTGTAGCATCAAGGCTGGAATTGTAGTATTTGTTTAGTGAGACGGAACATTCTTCCTTTAATTTTTATAACCGGGGTCGGTTTGGTTGGAGTAAAGGCTCTTTTTCACCCCGGTTTGTTCTCCGCGTTTGATATTTGGCACCAGGTTGCTAGGCTATACCATTACCAACAGGCTTTTGCTGACGGGCAGTTTCCGCCTTATTGGATAGGGACTTTGGCACACGGGTTAGGTTATCCACTTTTCTTCTTCTCTTATCCTCTACCTTGGATTTTGGGGCTGCCGTTTTTATCGTTAGGCTTCGATATTTTCACAACAATTAAGATCTTGTTTGGTCTTTCCTATGTTTTATCGGGTGTTTGCATGTATTTCTTTGTGAAAGATTTTTTACGGAGCTCATGGGCTTCGCTTCTTGTCGCGGTAGTTTATCTTTGGGCGCCATATCGGTTTTTAACTATTTATGTTTACGGAGCAATGGGCGGTTCTTTCGTTTTTGTTTTTATCCCGATATTTCTGTGGGGTGTTTGGAAATTAAGACAATTTAAGTCGCGGAAATTTGGATTAGTCTTAACAAGCACAGGGATCGCGGGGCTTATTTTGTCTCATCTTATGACCTTGCCTTCATTGCTTCCGTTATTTTTGTTGTTTATCGTGGGAGTGTTTTTAAGTGTTACGACGACGGAGAGAAAGGGGTTTCTAATTTGGCTTTTGGGAAGTTTGATGTTGGGGGTTGGTTTGTCTTCCTTTTATCTTCTCCCTGCGATCGCTTACAGCAGATTAACTCAGGTAAGTAGTGGGGTCTTTAGTCAACTTTATAAGGAAGGCTTTCCTACTTTGAGCCAACTTATTTACTCCAGGTGGGGGTATGGGTTATATGGCGATTCGGTTAAAGAGTCTACTTTTTCTTTACAAATAGGAATAGCTCAATGGATTGCTGCGGTACTGGCCGGTATATCTTTACTGTCCATTCCGCCTCGTCGCCTAATCAGTCAAGTGAAGACTAATCGTGTTTTAACTTTTCTGATTGTCTTTCTCGTGGGATTTTCAATATCTATATTCTTCATGCTTGATGTTTCGCGCCCTGTTTGGGCATTTGTCGTTAGATTTATAAGTTTAGATTATCCAACAATGTTTATGACTTCTGCCGTATTTTGTTCTTCGGTTTTGGGGGGACTGGTGTTTTTGCTACTTAAGAAACCTTACAATTTCTTGTTTCTGGTCTTTATTATCTTGACTGCTCTTTACACAAATAGAAACCATCTACGGGTTAATATGTACACCCATTTTTCCATTTCGGATTATGTGGGTGCCGAAACTACAACTAATTCGTTTCATGAATACCTGCCGAAACTTGCGGATTTGCGGTTATTCGGTGGTCAGCAAGTTTCGGCAGTAGAACCTGCAGAAATAGTAGTTGAAGACCTTCGGCAGAATACTAAGGCTTTAACTTTCTCGGTTGTTTTGACAGAGGAAACACAGTTGACGGTTAAGCATTTTGTTTTTCCGGGGATTGTTCTATATGTAGATAACATAAAAAGGTCTTTTGGCGCGGATGAAACGGGTAGAATTCAGTTTAGTGCTCTGGTAGGCAGGCATAATATACGTGTAGAGTTTGGAGATACAGGCTTAGTTAAATTTGGTAAATTTGCAACTTTTGCATCCCTTTTATTGTTAGTTTACATTTGGAGAAGTAAACGATATGCGTAAGTCTAAAGTAGTTGCTGTAATGCCTGCTTATAATGCGGCAAAGACCATCAAAAAGACCGTTCTTGACATACCACGCGGGTCTGTTGATAAGATTTTGGTTGTTGATGATGGATCATACGATAACACTGTTAAGGTAGCAAAAGGGATGGGACTAGAGGTAGTTGTTCACCCTCAGAACAGGGGGTATGGGGGAAACCAAAAAACTTGTTACACGCTTGCGCTTTCCCAGGGAGCAACGGTCGTGGTTATGATACATCCCGATTATCAGTATGACAGTAGCCTTACAAAGGAATTGGTTCGGCCAATTTTAGAAGGGCGTAGCGACGTGATGTTGGGTTCTAGAATTCGCACTCGTGAAGAAGTACTAAGAGGTGGTATGCCAGTTTGGAAGTATCTCGGGAATAGGTTCTTAACTTTTCTTGAAAACTTAGTACTAGGACAAAACTTATCTGAATATCATACGGGGTTTAGGGCGTTTAGCGGTTCTATACTTCGAGCTTTGCCTTTTCATAAATACTCAGATGATTTTGTTTTCGATCAGCAAATACTTTTTGGGGCAATTGCTGCTCGCGCCCGAGTGGGCGAAATTCCTGTTCCGGTCCGATATTTTCCCGAGGCATCTTCTATAAATCCACTGCGTTCGGTTATCTATGGAGTTTCGATTCTCCGTGATCTTTTTATATATATAGTTTCGAGCGGGAAAGCGTTTTTAAAATGAGTTTAAGGATTTTAATAGTGATTTTTATCATCGGACTGTTGGTCCGTTTTTTGTACTTTCCCCAAAATGTTTACTTCGCCTACGACCAGGCCCGAGATTCCTACACTGCTTTGGATGTTCTGGAGGGAGATTTTAAAGTTGTAGGGCCTCCGTCTGCTGCTAGTGATAAGTTGTTTGCTGGTCCTTTGGTATTTTACATTTACGCCCCTATTTACTGGTTAGGGAACCATAACCCCGAGGTGGTATCTGGTTTTTTCCGGGTTTTTAATGCACTCGGAGTTTTTGTGGTGTTTTTTATAGCAAAAATTTTGTTCAACCGATTTGTTGGGTTGGTGTCTGCACTTTTGTTTGCAATTTCGTACGAGCAGTCTCAGTACTCATTATTTATAAGTCATCAGCCATTAGCCGTTGTTCCTGTCTTATTACTCTACCTTGGTTTGGCTTTGTTGTTTTTTAAAAAGGAGAAGCGCGGTCTTATTTTTGTTGCTATTGGGTGGGGTTTGGCTTTGCAGTTTCACTATGTCTATCTTTTGCTTGGTTTGGGAATTCTTTTTTTGATGATTTTATTCAGAAAAAATTTGCCTATTTTAAAATCAAGAGATCTGCTCGGTTCTTTGGCGGTTTTTATTTTGATAGTTGGTACCTATATCTTGTCTGAGATAAAGTTTGATTTCAGAATTATTAGAGCACTTATTTTCGGTTCAGCCAGTTCTAATTTTCATCCTGGGTCGATAATCTTTGTTGTCAATCGCTTCTTACACGATACTTTTTGGGCGGATTATTCTTTTACATTTATTACGGCAGTGGTCTTACTTTTTGCTTGTTTAAAACTTTATTTTTCTGGGGGTCGACAGAAATTGTTTTTTCTTTTGGTTTGGTTGTTCTTGGGAACCTTACCTTATCTTTTGAGCGGTACACCTAGTTATTACTATAGTGCCGGGGCATCGGTAAGTCTTATCTTGCTGGCAGGTTACTTATTAGGAGAGATTTACAAGAAAAAACCGGTCTTCGCTGTCTTTGGCGCTGGCGTAGTTATTTTTAACAACTTGTTTTTGGTTTCTACCGTTAATCCAAAGGGGCTAAATTCTGATATGGTGATTCAACCAGGTATGCTTCTGTCTTCAGAGAAACAAGCCTTGGATTACATATACAAAAGTGCAGGCGACAAACCTTTTGCCGTTGGCAGTTTAACAATTCCGTACAGCATAAATACTACGTGGAATTATTTGTTTGAGTGGTATGGCAGGCAGAAGTATAACTATTTGCCTGTTTGGGTAGGTCCGGTTGCTCAGGGTTACCCTGGTAGTATTCCGGTTTCTAACGTCCGGTCTGATTTGCCGACCTTACAATTTTTGATAGTTGAGCCAACTGTGGGAATAGATAGTTACACTTTGCAGAAGTTTTTCCGTGAAGAAAACTATTTTACCCGCATCGAAGAAGAGAAGGCTTTTGGGACTATTACTGTTCAGAGGAGGCAAA
>MHCB01000033.1 GCA_001816455.1 Candidatus Blackburnbacteria bacterium RIFCSPHIGHO2_12_FULL_44_25 | reverse complement strand
AAGGCTATGGCTACTATCGGCCCTGGTCGGGTTGCTTTCATTGCGACTCCTGGGGTAGAGGATGAGGTAAGGTAGTCTCCGATATTTATGGGCCCTCCTTCACCGTTGACCTTAACAGGTACACGTCCTGCTAATGCCAGAACTCGTTTGTCGGTTGTTCCCGAGTCGCCGTCTATACTTCCTAGGGTTAGACCGGGGGAAGTTGAGATTACGCCCACCATTCTGGGTTCGTATGTAACATATGATTTTCTTAAAACTCCCTGGTTTACGATTTCTTCTGAGTTATCATCCAGCACCTTCGTGTTTGAGATGGTGACAACGTCTCCCTCGTTAATAGTTTTATCTCCGGTTATATAGTACTCTGCCAAATCGGCTGATGATGTGTTTACAGACCCGATGTAGAGTGTGCCATAGCTGTTTGCACCATTGTTGATAGTTGCTTGGGTTGAAGAGGTGGAAGCAGTGGGGGACGATGAACCACTAATAGTTGTTCCTTCTACCCTGACTCGTCCGTCTCCGCCAGTTCCTCCTGTTGCAGCGCCAGCTGATCCTGCTCCTGGGGCAGATCCGGTTGGTCCTGCGTTGGCTCCTGCTGCGCCACCTGTTGATCCAGCACCTCCACCTCCACCTGCATCTCCGTCGCAGCACCCACCGGTTCCTCCGGCACCTCCGACTCCGGCTGTTCCTCCCGTTCCTCCGGTTGCTGTTGTGGTGCCAAGTGTTGCTGTTGTAGCTTGAATAAAGATTGAACCTCCGGCTCCACCTCCACCGCCTGAACCTCCGGCACCTCCTCCTCCTGAATGGCAGTTTTGTGCTCCGCAGCCTGTACCTGCAGTAGCTGTTGATGCAGTACTTCCCGTTGCCCCATTTGCTCGTACTGTTCCGCTGTTGGTGTATGTTGGAGTGCCTATATAGAGCACACCTCCACCTGTACCGCCTGCTGCACCGGCTGATCCTGCACCACCTGCACCACCTCTATTGCCCGGCTGACCTCCGGCTACTCCTGCACCTCCACCTCCGCCGTAACCTCCTGCACCACCACCTCCGCCTGAGCCGGCGAAGATTGTAGTTAGGGCAGCAGTTCCATATGTGGATCCAGCCGAACCGCCGGTGCCTGCGGATCCTGCCGCAAATGAAGTATTGCGTCCACCGGCTCCACCGTCTGCGGATGCACCATTATTGCTTGTTCCTGCACTACCATAGCTTCCTCCTCCCCCTGGCCCGCCCATGCCTGAACCTCCACCTCCACCTTGTGCTTGACCAACTCCTCCAGGTCCCCCGGCCCCTGCTGTTGATCCACCAGAACCGGCTCCAGAACCGGTTCCAGTACTTCCTGCTGAACCTGCTGAACCGGTTGTTCCGTTAGAACCAGCTTCATCGCCTCCTGCACCGCCCGAACCTGCACTTCCTGCTGAACCTCCACTGAGTCCGGTTCCGTTAAGATCAATAATTCCGCCACTTGCAACCGTTGTGGAGGTTGATGCTCTAAAGAACAATACGCCGCCGGTTGTTCCGCTCCAGGCTGAGACGGTCATTGTTCCTCCGCTATTTACGGTAACGGTGGTATATTGGGGGACTCTGACTACTTGAGGTTCTGAAGAGCCGTCGTTGGTATAGGCGTTCGCGGTTGAGGCGGTGAGATTCAACGTAGTTGAATTACAAGAAGAAACAATTTTACTCTCGAACGCTCCTGCCCCAGTTCCTATCATTTGAATTAAAATTACTTCGTCTCCTCCGTTGATACCACTACAAGAGCCGACGGTTATAGCGTTGGAGCCAGCAGCAGCAGTGCTATTAATAGCAGTAGCTATTGCGTCTGCCGTAGCTCGGCCTGCACAAGACCCAGTTTGGACATTGGTAGAACCAGAAACAGAACACGCACCATCATTGCCTGTTCCGCCGACGGTTTGTGTATTGGTTGTGTCGACCCTGCCTTTGGTTGTGCCGGAGGAGTTTTGGAAGTAAATTGAGGCGGTATTGCCGTTGCCTTCAGTTGTTCCGGTTGCCCGGAGATTGGTGTTACCTGATGATCCAGCAAAATAGGTGGAGGCGCGGGAAGCACCGATTACATCTAATGCTGTTCCTGGGGTTGCGGTACCTATCCCTACATCACCCGCATTGCTGACTACAAATGGCGTGGTATCACCAGAGACATCATTAACTATAAAAGAATTTCCAGTACCGAAGTTATCTACGGTTAGAGCAGGGGCAGAGGCTGTAGCGCTGTTTAGCATTATATGGGCAAAATAGCTTGCAGCTGAGGCCGAATCACTTCTTACTCTGAAAGCTGTACCACCAGTTTGCTGGTCAAGTATGTAGAACGCTGCATTATCATTGTTGTTAACAACAGAACCAGATTGAGTTAGTTGGAGACCTATGGTAGAGGCCGTTCCTTGTGATATGGCTAATTTAGCTCCAGGTGTTGTGGTACCGATCCCCACATTGCCTGAATCAAAGATTGCTGCGTAGTTATTGGTAGCTCCACTTGCTGTAAAGTATCCTCCAACGTTTGTTGAGGTAGTTCCTGTGTCTGTTACAGAAGAATACACTCCGTATGCAGTGTGGGTAGCATTACTGTTTGTACCACTTCTTGACAGGTTAAGGAGTATTGATGAGCTTGAGCCTGTTCCGGCAGTTGAGGTTGAGGCAAGGTTTATCAACCCATTTGTAGTTCCATTTCCTGTCCAGGTGTTCCCTGAGGTGGCTATATCAAGAAGTCTTCCAGTGGTAATGGAACTTGACACTAAGTAATCTAGTGTTCCGGAAGTTAGTGCACTGTCTGTAAAGACAAAAGCACTAGATGTGGTAGCTCCTGTTGCAACAGATGAGGTGAATGTTTGGCTACCAGTGCCGGAAGTTAGAGCAAGAGAAGTAGAGGAAGCGGAACTCCCTATTGTTATGGTATCTGCTCCAGTTCCCCCTGTTCCTATGTTTATTGTGTCTGCACCTGTTGCCCCGGTTCCTGCAAGATTTATTGTGTGGGTTCCAGTACCTGACCCAAGGTTTATGGCAGTGTAGTTACCACTCCCATTACCTAGATTTAAAGCAGTTGTAGCTGCGCCACCCAAGCTTAGTGTGGTTGCTGTGGTGTTGAGGAGGGCAAAGGTTGTTGAGTCTGTTGTTATGCTGGTTGTGATTTGGGGAGAAGTAGAGAATACTGCGACTCCACCAGTTCCGGTCTCGTCTGAAAGGGAAGCAGAAAGGGCAGAAGAGGCAGCTGTTGTTGTCAGGTTTGAGGAGGAATTTGTAAATAACGCACGGGAAGCTGTGAGGTTGGCCAGGGTGATAGTTGAGGTGTTGATAGTTAAAGTATCTGAAGATGCGTCGCCTATGGTAGTGTTTCCTTCAACCGCTAGATCTCCTGTTATGGTTGTGGTTCCAGAGGAGACGGTTCCTGTTAGTATTAGGCTTTTTCCATATATATCTCCTTCTGCATCTATATCAAACACAACAGATCCACCTACTGCTAATCCAAGGAGGTTTGAGTCTGCTGTTGCTGATGCAGGGTTTATATATATAGTGCTGTCTGACTGGTTCCAGGTTGAGGAACCTATTGCCCATGTACCTGTGTGAGCACTTGTTGGCGCTTTGGTAAATGTTGGTCTTCCATTGAATGTGTTGTTGCCTGTGAAAGTTGAGGTTCCTGTTACAGACAAAGTAGAGGAGAGGGTGGTAGCACCCGTAACAGTTAAGGTAGAAGACAGTGTTGTTGCACCGGAAACGGTTAGGGCGCCTCCAACATTTAAAGTTCCGGAAGAGGCAGTTATGTTTCCTCCGACTGTTACGTTACCTCCCAGGTTTATGTCTCCTGTGCGCACATCAAGGGCATACCCGTTTGTTCCCGCATTTTTTCTTTCTAGTACGAGAGTGTCATAGGCCGAAGCAGTAGTGTTTGTTTCGTCAAGTGTCAAGGTTAATACGTCTGTGGACGCTGACCCTTGATTTTTTGTGGGGGTTTTTGTGATTCTGGCAAAATCCGGGGGCCCTTGGTCTATTTCAAAGAGACCAGAGTCTTGGTAGTAGCCGGTTACTGAGGCCAGCCGGCCGCGAGAGTTTAAGCGAGTAACACCTGCTACTTTTAAATCTCCATTAAGGTTAATTTGGTCCGTGCTTAGTTCTTGGGTGTTTGTTGTGCCGGCTACAGTTAATTGTCCGCCAACATATGTGTTTCCGCGCGCGTCTACCGAAAAGCGTTCTGTTGGGGTACTTCCGCTGGATAGATGCAAGAGGTTGAACCCAGTAGAGTTGTTTCCGACCTGGCCGGATATTAGATTTCCAGTAGTAAGGTTGGCGTTTGATATATTTAGGCTATTTTCCGATGTTGTAGAACTTAGGATATTTAGACTGCCTTCGCCGTCTGGAGCGATAATTATGTCACCGTCTGATAGGGGTTCGGTCGTGATTGAGAGGCCGCCCGTGCCTTTTATGGATTTTACTGTGATTGTATCCGAGGAGACATTAGAGGTTGGAGGTTGGACAATAGAGGCTGGAAGAGAAGGGGAAGGGGTTGGTCCCGTTTCCGGCAAGCCCCGATTTGAATCGGGGCTGCTGGACGTCGGCGGACGGGCCTCTGACGGGATGGATAGCTGTTGGGCGAGGCTTCTTAAGGCGACAAAGGGAGAACTAACTCCGGTTGGGATATTTCTGGACAAGGTAATTGCTAGCACTATTGCGACCAGTCCGCTAAGTGTTGTACCTGAGGCTAGGAGGATTTTTTTGAGGTTGGGATGTTGTGGTGTTAGGGGTCTAAATATCTTGGATTGACCGGTAGCCCGCCCAGGCGGACTTACATCCCGCGGGGCTTGCTTACGCAAGGTCGGGATGGGTGTGGTGCTTTTGGGTTCCGGGTTTAGGGGATTTTTCTCTACGTGGCCCTTTTTTTCGGCCCAATCAAAAAAGCGACGAAGGGAAGAGAGCCGACGACTGATAGTTTTATCGTTGTAGCGCCTCTGAAGTTCTTCTTGATACTTTTGCAAGTCTTCGGTCGATATGTTTGGCAGGCTCATTTGTATTTTGTAGGGGAAATGATGTCTTTAGTGTATATTTGGATATATATCTCGTTTTGCAGTGGACAAAGCTTTTCGTTTGTGGTTACAATGAATACAGTGGAGGTGGTCGTTAGAGTCCTTTTCCAGAAAGTCTCCCCCAGATCTTTCTTCAAGGCTAATGACCACCTTCTTGTATTTTTACGTTAATTTCTCCTGTTGTAGGTTTTGGGTCTTCTAGCCAGTTTAGGAAGTGTCTTATGTCTGATAGGTAATTTTTGAGGGTCGACTTGGATAGGTTGTTTACTTCTAGTTCCCTTTTGAAATCTTCTAATAAACTTTCTTTTGTTGCACCAAAGGCAATGGGCAGTATGTTTTGGATGTTTTCGGTTGGGTTATTGTCTAACAAACGTCGGATTGTTAAGAATCTTGCAAAGCTTCTTAGGGTCGAGAGTCTTCGGTTTATTGTTGCGTGCGGTACTTCTAGTTCCAAGTTGTAACCTTTGTAAGTTCCCACAAGACTAGGGGTGAAGTGGGGAAGAATCTTCGTGGGTTGGTCCATACCGATGCCACTTCTACCCAGGTGTGTTTTTGCCCATCTTAAAAAATGAGCCAGGTCGGAGCGATAGTTACGAAGAGTTTTTTCGGAAACTTTCCCTTGCTCTCTTAAAAAATCCTCAAAAAGTTTTGGCAGGTCCATGTTGGCTTTCACAGACAGTCAGGTTCGGATTATACGCGATTAGACTGCGTTATACTTGTGGTTTAACTATAGAGATCCGTGGGAAGGGGTGTCAAGGGTCATTTAATTCAGCTCAGGCGTAGTAAGAGTATGTTATCACAAGGGATTTAACTGTATTTTTGCTTTTCATGGGGGTTTACACGATAACTTGCGGTAAATAATGTAGCTTACGTAAAGAGATCTAAGTATATCGTCTTTCGGTTATGGGTTAGTGATGTTGTTTGATACAGCTTTTCCATTTTTTATGGTTTGAATCACTTTGATATGTTTTGAAGTCTGACTTTTTCAGATGTGCATTTCTCTAGACTCGCCTCTTTTCATCTCCCTTTTGAATTTGACCCGTCCAATTATTGGCAATCTTAGCTTTTAACTGATAAGGTTTTTGAGTGGTTGATTTGGCTTGAATTATCAAGCTGTTTTTGATTTTTGGAGGTTTATTTGGGGTTTCCTGGTTTTTCTGAGTTGACTTTGAGGCAAGCGTAGTAATTTGCTACAATAGGTTAATATGGCAGTTAACAAAAAGTATATGCCTGACGAGATTGAGGGCAAGTGGCAGAGGAGGTGGGATGAGCGGGGTATCTACAAGACTCCTGAGCTCCCAAGGAACAAAAAATACATTTTGGATATGTATCCCTATCCTTCGGGGGCCAGTATGCATGTAGGCCATTTGGAGGGCTACGTTGGCACTGATATTGTCTCCCGCTACTTTCGAATGAAGGGCTACTCGGTATTGCATCCCATGGGTTGGGACTCGTTTGGTCTTCCCGCAGAGAACTATGCTATTAAGACTGGTGTTCATCCCGAGGATTCAACACGGGAGAATATAAAGACTTTCAAGAGACAGTTAAATAGCGTCGGGCTTTCGTACGATTGGGATCGTGAGGTTAATTCAAGTGATCCAAACTATTACAAATGGAATCAGTGGCTTTTTATATTGCTTTTTAAAAGAGGCTTGGCGTACAAGGCAGAAGCGGATGTTAACTGGTGTACGTCTTGCGAGACGGTTTTGGCAAATGAGCAGGTTGTAGAGGGGAAGTGTGAACGGTGTGAGGCCCAAGTTATTCAGAAGAAGCTTGACCAGTGGTTTCTAAAGATTACAGAGTATGCCGATCGGTTAATAGCTGGTTTGGACTCGCTTGATTGGTTAAATGAAGTAAAAGTACAGCAGAAGAATTGGATTGGGAAAAAGGGAGGTATTAATATATCTTATGATGTTGTTGGATGTGACAAAAAGATAGATGTTTTTACAACAGCTCCGGTAAATTTTGGAATGACTTTCCTTGTAGTCTCACCAGAATACAACTTGGTTCAGAAGATATTGGAGGGCGATGTTCAAGTACCTAAAAACAGGCTTTTGGAAGTTAAGGGGTATGTTGAGGACTATTTTATTAAGCGCAGGTCGGTAAAAGCTATAGATGATAAAACAAAAACCGGAGTCTTTACTGGTCTATATGCTACTAATCCTGTAAATAACCAAGAGGTACCGGTTTGGGTTTCTGATTTTGTTTTGATGGAGGTTGGAACCGGTGCTGTTCAAGGGTGTCCTGGCCACGATTATAACGATTTTGAGTTTGCAATAAAGTATAAACTTCCAATCGTTCGGGTAATTGTGGGTCCGGATGGTGATTTGTCACCCATAAAACGGAGGGAGCAGGTTATTGAGCGTGGGATGGAGGGGAGATTTGTAAATTCTGAATTCTTGAATGGTTTGGGCTTTGAGGAAGGTTTACAGAAGACAATGGATTATTTCGAAGAAAAAGGTTGGGGGAAGAGGGTAACTTCATATCATATTCGAGACTGGTTGATTTCAAGGCAGAGATATTGGGGGACGCCAATCCCTATGGTTTATTGCGAAGCTTGCGCTAAAGAAGGCAGATCCTGGTTTACAACTGAGGAGGGACAAACATTACACGATCGTGATAAGAATGTCCAAGGGGGTATGGCTGGTTGGTATCCGGTTGATGAGGCTGATTTGCCAGTTTTACTGCCTAAAGATATAGATTTTAGGCCAACTGGGCAGTCTCCTATTACACGGTCAGAGTCTTTCCAAGAAGGTGTTGTCTGTCCTCACTGTGGAGGAAAAGCCCGACGTGAGGTAGACACAATGGATGGGTATGTTGATTCTTCGTGGTATTTTATTCGTTTTGCAGATTCCCAAAATGATGAAGAGTTTGCAAGTCAAAAGGCAATTGGTGATTGGTTACCGGTTGATATTTATGTTGGAGGAGGACATGTTGTTCAACATTTGCTTTTTGCGCGGTTCTTTTGGAAGGTTCTGTTTGATCTTGGTTTGGTTGACAAGTCATTGGGGGATGAGCCTTTTTTAAAGCTTAGGGCACCTGGGTGGATATTGGGGCCTGACTCAAGGAAAATGAGCAAAAGATGGGGGAATGTGGTTACACCTGATGATATTGTTCCAAAATATGGAGCGGACACTTTGCGTATGTACGAGATGTTTATGGGGCCATTTGAGGCGATGAAGCCATGGAGTATGACCGGTGTCGAAGGAATGAGTAGGTTCTTAAATAGGATTTGGAGATTGTTTGAGGAGACAGGTGATGAAGATAAACAGGTTGAATCTGACAAACGGGTCCTTGTTCTGATCAACAAACTGGTTGAGAAGGTTGGAAAAGATATAGAGGATTTTAGTTTTAACACTGCCATATCTGGGATGATGGAAGCTTACAACGAACTTGTTGAGTTAAGACGGAGCGGAGCAAAAGTAAATTGGGTGGAAGTTTGGAGGAACTTTTTATTGGTAATGGCACCATTTGCACCTCATATGACAGAAGAACTGTGGCAGACATTGGAGGGTGAAAAGAAATCTAAGGTCAAAGGTCTAGAGTCTAACGTCTTCTCTTCTATACATCAGGAAAAGTGGCCGGAGTTTGATCCTAGTTTGGTTCAAGACGAAACAGTAGAGATTCCTGTGCAGGTAAACGGAAGATTAAGGGGGACTGTGACACTAGATAGTGATACCGCGAAGAATGAAGAGAAAGTTACCGAAGAGGCCAAGAAGCAGGAAGGTGTGGCGAAATATATTGAAGGACAACAAATTAAGAAAGTGATTTTTGTTCCAGGTAGGTTGATAAATTTTGTTGTCTAGATGGCGTCGAAGAGAATTTTTTTGATCAGAGCTTGATAGGGAATATCCATTTGATGCGCTTTGACCTTGATGCGGTCGATCATGATCTGAGGTAATCGAATAGTAATTGGCTTACTGGTTAGCTTAAGGTTGGGGAACAAGATCCCTCTTTGGGCTTTTGACCAATCGACATAATCAGTTGAATCGTGGGTTTGCCAAAACTCCCTTTCTTTTTTCTCCGATTTGAAATAGGGTATTTTCTTAAATTTTTTCATATAACTTTCTTTCTTTTGCGTTTGCCGATCTTGCCGAAATTATTCTCACCTTGTTACTTCTTAGCGTAAATGTCGCAAATAAGACTTTCTTCTTGGTTGTTTTGCCTATTATATTGAATCGAGCCTCCTTTTGTGAGTGTTTTATGTCTTTGAGTACAAGTTGATCTTTGTCCAAGAAAATCTCCTCCGACTCCTTTGGTGTTATTTTGTGTTTTTTAAGGCTCTTTTCTAGGTTCCACCTATCCCACTCAAAGTCGATAATTTTGGATGGGTTAGTCACGCTGTACATATGGTATGTGTACAAATTGGGTTTGTCAAGTGGAGGTGGATTTTGGCTTGAGTAAGTGATTATATGATTGTATGCTGGTAAGCTTCGATCCTAAACAGCTTCTTGAAAAAGTTGAAGAATGGATTTTTGTTAATAGACGAATAGTTCTTTTGGCTGGCGGAGGATTGTTGGCGGTTTTGGCGGGTATCTTTGTTTATACTTCTGGTTTTTTTAATCCTGTTAAAGTTGAGGTTTTGGGTACAGAGGATTCAACGGTTGTTCCTTCAAAGATAGTAGTAGAGATTGCAGGAGAGGTTATTAGGCCTGGAGTGTATGAATTTTCTGGAGAAAGTCGAATAGATGAGCTTTTAGTCCGGGCGGGAGGGTTTACGGCGAATGCTGATCGCGAGTGGATTAGTAAAAGCCTGAATCGGGCCGCGAGGTTGGTTGATGGACAGAAAATCTATATACCTGCCAAAGGTGAGGTGGTAAGTAATGTTGTGACCCAGTTGTCTGGTAATAGTGGGGGTGCTGGAGGAGTGGTGAGTATAAATACGGCGAGTTTGGGGGAGTTAGACAAACTTTCGGGGATTGGGCAAGTGCGCGCCCAGGCAATAGTTGATAATAGGCCGTATTTGGCTGTTGAAGAGTTGTTTTCTCGAAAGGTTTTACCAAAGAGTGTGTTTGAGAAAATAAAGGATAAGATTGGGTTGTAGAGGTGGGTGATTGGGACTTGTCGGTCGCCTGTCTGTTTGCTTGGATTATAACTCGCCTCTCTCGGCGGACTCGAGACCGGTCTTGTTAGCTCGGTTTCGAATGTTTACAACCTCGCCTCGCTTTACAAGACCTGGCTCAAACAAATAATTCTGCGCAAACATCTACTCGACCGACTGGTAAGATTAGTCTATGAGGAGGGGTTTTGTATCTTTGTGTGTCATTTGTTTTTTGGTTGGTATTTTCTTGATACGTTATTATACCTTTTCTTATACTTTTAAACCTATTGATACTGTAAAAGTTGAAGGGAGGATTTCTTCGGATCCGTTGGTTTTTGGAAATCGTCAAAGAATTGAAGTAGGACAGTTTAGGGCATATATTCCTCGTTATCCGGAGTATTTTTATGGAGATTTGGTGCTTTTAGAGGGACATCTTGCGCAGAAAAACAACTGGTGGGAGTTTAAAAGAGTAAATAGGATAGAAAGGGTAGAGGAAGCAGGGAAGGGGCTTCTGTTAGGACTTAGACAGAGGGTTGTTGAAATTTATAAGGAACTTTTACCGGAACCTCATTCTGCACTTCTTTCTGGGGTAGTTTTGGGTACGAAATCTAGCCTCGATTCTCGATTTTTTGATGCATTGCGCAATACAAGTACTCTTCATATAGTTGTTGCTTCGGGGACTAATGTTTCGTTTTTAGGAGGAGGGATATTGGGATTTTTGGCACCGTGGATGGGTCGTAAGAAGGCTTTGATTTTTGCGCTTTTGGCAATATGGGTTTATGTTCTTTTGTCTGGTATTCAACCTCCGCTAGTTCGTGCGGCGGTTATGGGAACTATTGCTTTTTTGGCCCAAAGTTTGGGAAGAGAGTTTTCGGCAATCCGGGCATTAGTGTTTTCTGCTGTAATTCTTTTGTTGATTTATCCTTTTTGGCTTTTTGATTTGGGATTTCAGTTGTCGTTTTTGGCAACATTGGGGGTGATAGGGTTTGGGGGGTGGATTGGAGGAAAACTAGGAGGATTAAGGAAATTTCCGGCCATAAGGGAAAGCTTGGCTACGAGTCTTGGGGCGCAGATTGCGGTCGCGCCATTACTGTTTTTTAACTTTGGACAGATTTCGTTTATTGGGCCCTTGGTTAACATGCTGGTTTTGCCTACTGTGCCGATTATTATGGTTTTAGGGTTTGTTTTAGGGGGGTTAGGATTATTGGGGAAATTGGGGGAGCAGGTGGCGCAACTCTTTGCTTGGGCTGTTTGGTTGCCGTTGGAGTATTTTGTCCGAATAGTTACACTGTTTGGAAATTAGTTTTGTGTTTTGTAAGACCAGTCTTTTCCGTTGGTTGTTATTTCTATTTCTCCGTTCAAGTCTGTTCTTAGGGTTTTTAGTCCTTTTAGTAGATCTAGGGTTTCTTGATGCGGGTGACCGTAACGGTTGTTTTTGCCGACTGAAACTACCGCAAGGCCTGGCCTTGCAGACTCGACCATGTTTTTGGTTAGTCCATTCTTGGATCCATGATGGGGGACTTTTAGGATCTCTAGGCTTGCAAGGTGTATCCTTGCGAGGCTAACAGCCTCGTCAGTTCCCGGAGGGATTATGTCGCCGGTTAAAAGTGCGTCGAAACTTCCATAGGAGAGTGTAAAAACTAGTGAGTTTTCGTTAACCGCTTGGCCTTTGAGAAAAGTTGATGCGCCTAAAACTGAAGTTTCTTTGGGCCAGACTGTGTCAAAAGCCATAGAACCGGCTCTTAGGTCTGTTTTTTCCGAAAGATTGGTGACTGGGATTTTTCTGTCTGCCAGTTCTTTTACCAAAGTTTGGAATTCTATGTCTTCTTTTTGTACTCCTGAGGTTCCAAAACCCTCGACTTTGTAGCGTTTTACTACTTCTATTAGTCCTCCATAATGATCAAGGTCGGAGTTGGTGAGGATTACGTATTCTATTTTTCTGTCCCAGAAAGGCATGTGGCGACCTAGGCATGAGAGTATTGAGTTGTCAGGGCCACCGTCTACAATAACTTGGGTTGTTTTCTGGTAGATTAGAATTCCGTCCCCTTGGCCGACGTTGCAGAAAACCAAGTGAAGGCGATTGTCGGAGAGTTTGAGGAGGGACAGAAGGAGTAGTAGGCTTGCGGTAGATAGGGTACTAAACAGGATTTTCCATTGAGGTGGCATTTGAGATTGTTTATGGTGGCGTTGCCCACCAGAAGGGTTGGGAGACGCCGTTTGAGAACCAGGCTCCGTGGCGCATGAGCTGGGTTACTGTGGGGCCTGCTGTGTAGTTGACTGTTACGGCGCTAAGGATCGCTGTATTAGCAGGATCCCAGGACGAGAGTATACCACGATACTGGACATATCTTTGTGCGGTTGTGGTCATTGCGGTTGCTGCCGCGGTTGTCATGTATCCGGTAGTGCGTTTAAAATCGTCAATCCAGACGTTGGCTGCGGGATAAGCGTCTGTTTTTCTTAGCATGAGCCGAGTTACAGCATCTCTGTCTGTTGTTAAGGTGGTTCCTGAGATATCTACAAATTCTCTCTGCCACTTGAAAACAGTGGCTGCAGCTGTATATCCGCCGGAAGGAAAGGTGGAACCTGCATCCCAGGAGGCGACAGTTGTTGCGCCTGTTGAGGCAGTTATTGCTGTTACGTACCCTTGGGCAATATATTCTGTGCCATTGACATTTTCTTTGATAATTATTTGGTCGGATTTGTAAAGATTGTCTCCTTTGTTTGTTGCTCCAAAGGCAGTTGCGTCAACCGTGAAGGAGAGGTCGCTTGTATCTGCTATTAGATTGCCTGAGTCAAGGGTTGCTCCGAAATCTATGGTAACATTGTGGGTTCTTTGGCCTACTTCATACATTTGCCTTAAGTTTGCTGCTGTGAGCGCGGTTGTGGTTACGAACGGTTCGTCAATTATTCCTCTAAAGTTTACTCCTGCGGAGCATGCGCTGTAGCAGCCGAGTTTAAAGTCGGCTGCGTTGTTGAAAATACCTGCCGTGAAGCTTGCGCTTCCTTCCAATACGCCGTTAACGTATAGTTTTGAGGTGGAACCGTCATAGACGCCGACAACGAGATACCAAGTGTTTGCGACTGGTTTTGTGATGCTTGAGGTACCGCCATCGCTGGTGATACCGTCGGAGGACAAATTGTAAGAGAAGCAGGGACAGCTTGAGTTGTAGTAGATCATATAACCCCTATTGTTTTGTCCGTTGTCGTGCCACTTACTAATGATTCCTCCATATGTTAGAGATGATGATAAATTAACCCATGCTCCAAATGACCAAGCACCGCTGCCTGTGTAGTCGAGTTTTGTGGTTCCGCCGCAAAGGGCGTCTGTACAGGTTAGAGCGCTATCGTTACCGTCAAAATAGCGCCCACTACCAATTTTTCCTGGAACAGTAGCTGTTCCTGTTGGGGTAAGGTTGTTAAGAAGACCTGAGGAGTCTTTTAAATAGTAGGAATCTGACCCCGTGTTGGTATGGTTGTCCAGATGCCAGAATCCACGATTGCTTGCTTCGTATTCGTAATCTTGGAATCCGGTTTCGCTAATGCTTGTTTGAAGGTAGGTTCCTGGACGGTCGGCTGCGATATAAAAGGGGAGTTTGTTGCTTGTTGACAGATCCGTCGAAGAGACGGATTTCGCAACCGAGTGGTCGCGGCCTGATTTATAATTTTCCCAAATTTGGGTGGGGAGTTCTGCGTGTCTTTTGACTTGTACTTCGTCTATTATTCCGTCCCAGGAGTTGCTTGAGCCATCTGAGTCTACTCCGATATAGAGAGATGCGGTATTTGCCAGTGTTCCTGTTGCTGCAATTGAACTATCGACACTGCCAATATTTAACCCGTCGACATAGAGTGAAACACTTGTGGTTCCGATTTTTACTCCAACAACGTAGTGCCAGAGATTGTCGTCAAAGTCGATTCCTGTAGTACAAGCTGAGTCATCAGGGGTCCAAGCGCTGTCATCGTCTATGGCAAAACAAAAATCGCCGGAATCATCCATATAGAGCTTGTAGCCACCAGTTGTACCGTCTGCTTTGGTGATTATGTAGTCGTTGTTTGTCGCGATTGCGCCGTTGTGTTTCACCCATGCTTCAACTGTAAAGTCGTTAGCCGCTGCAAAGTCTAGCGTTGCATTGTCCGCAACGCTTATGAAGTCTCCTGCGCCATCGAAATTTCTGGCGACTCCTGCGTAACCATTCACAACTGTAGTGTTTGTTGGGGTGCCGTTATTGGCGTTTACTGAGGCGTCTTTGATGTAGGAGGTTGTTCCTGAGGTTTCTTCTAGGTGCCATAATCCAGCGGTTGTGTTTTGGATTTTTGGAACCCCGAAAGCAATTTTTTCACTACCTGTACCTTCGTATTTTAGAGTTGTATCTGTTGAGACATTAACAGTGTTGATACCCAGCCTTGAGATTCCTTCGTAGGTGTGTTGTTGAATTGTGGCTTGTGATAAGGCAGCGTTAAATACTCTTACTTCGTCAATTGTTCCTGTCCAGCTACTTGAGGCGCCGTCGGAGTCTATGCCTATATAGAAGCTTCCAGTATTTGCAAGAGTTCCAGTTGCTGCAATTGAAGAATCTGTTGCAACTGAAATTCCATCAACAAACAGTTCTATTTTTGTTGTTCCGGTTTTTACTCCTACAACATGGTGCCAGTAGTTGTCATCGTACTCGACCGCAGAAGTACAAGCGGAATCGTCGGGGGTCCAAGCGCTGTCATCATCTATCCCGAAACAAAAATCTCCGGAGGCATCCATCCATATCTTGTAACCCCCGCTGGTACCGTCGGCTTTGGCGACAATGTAATCTGCTGCCGAGGCGGTGTTATGTTTTGCCCAAGCCTCAACAGTAAAGTTATCCGCTGCTGCAAAGTCTAAGGTTGCATTGTCGGCGACACTTATAAAGTCTCCGGAGCCATCGAATCCTCTGGCTTTTCCAAATTTTCCGTCGATAATGTTTGTTCCGGTTGCTGTACCAGTATTTGAACCTGTCCGATCGTTTGCTGTACTGGCTGAGGTTTCATCAATCGGCCAGTAGGAAACAGTGCTGGTTTCTGAGGTGCTGTAAAGATACGCTCCGTCCATTGAGGCAAGTTGGGTTTCGGAGGTTACCGGTTTCCAGGCTTCCCAAGTTGAGTCGGGGGAGGAGGTTGTGCCGCTTCTGGTTTGAAATTCAAGGTCTGAGGAGTTGTAGTTTGAGACTACTTCAGCAGCAGTTATTGCGCGGGCGTACATTCGTGTTGAGTCTAAGATTCCTAATAAACCACCTGCTGAGCCGCCAAAATACACTGTTCCGGTGACTGTAATCCCAGAGTATGAGGTGACGCTTGAGTCTGAGCCTATCGCGACTCCGTCAAGGTACATGGTTGCGGATGTTCCTCGGGTTACTGAGATTGCCAAGTAGTGCCAATCGGTATCTGTTATCCTTGTTGTTCCTGTGATTGAGACGTCGCAGCCTGCTGTTGCGCCATCTGTGTCGAGGTTGAATATTGGGTAGCCGGTTCCATTCATTCCTAGAGAATATCCATTGTTGGTGCAGGATGTACCGTTGGCGTTGTTGTTTGAGAATATGGACACGCTGATGTCTGATGTCTTAACCCAGGTTTCAAAGGACAAGTCCGCAGAATTTGGATCAAGATTGTTTGAGGCGGGGTCTGAGAGTGATAGGTTGTCTGCTGTTGCAACATCAGTCAGCATTAAGCCTCCTGCCCCCCAGCGGCGATTATCCGCAGTCCAGCCGGTCATTGCAGCTGCGTCTTGAGATCCGGTTGAAGCAAAATTGTTAAGAGTCATGTTGCAGGTTGTGCTGCAGGAGCCCGCGGCTACTGCCGCGGTTGTGCCTGAGGTTTCATTAAAATTCCACTGGGCAACGAGGGAAGTTGCGCTTGATAAGGTTTCTCCGTCGCCTGTTTTTATTTGCGATTCAGTCCAGGTTAGGTCTCCTAGGGCAGTTGCTGCAAGATCGAAAACTTGGCTTGAGAAAAGACCATAAGGGAAACGTTGAGCGTCTGCCCTGATTTCGTCTGCAGATAATGCTGATCCTATGATTCTTACTTCGTCTATATCTCCGTCCCATTCATTTGAAGTTCCGTCGCGATCTACTCCTATGTAAAGGGAATTCCCGTTTGCTAAGGTTTCATTTGCCACGAGTGCACCGTCGTCTGCGACTTCTACACCGTCAACATATAGTCTTAGTTGATGGATTCCCTGCTGGAATTTTTTACTTCTTACAACTGCGACGTGATGCCATAATGAGTCGTCATAGTCTATTGAAGAAGTACAAGCTGAGTCATCGGGGGTCCAGACTGTATCGTCATCTATTGCAACACAGAAGTCGCCGGAGGCATCCATATATATCTTATATCCGCCGGTTGTTGTATCTGCTTTGGTAAGAAGGTAGTCTTCGTTGGTTGCAATTGCTCCGTTGTGTTTGGCCCAAAGTTCTATTGTCCAGTTATCGCGATCTGTGAAATCTAAGGTTGGGCTATCTGCTACGGAGATATTACTTGTTGTTCCGTTAAAAGTGTAGGCTGCCGCGCCAACTCTTTGGGTTGTGGTGTTAAAGCTCATGTTGCTTGAAGTACCTGTGTTGCTGTTTCCTGAGCCGTCAGTCACAACTGTTCCTGAAGTTTCGTTAAGATGCCACATAGCTCTGGTGTCAAGATATCTTGCGAGTTCTCTGTAGTTTGTTTGAACGTCGGGAGTCGTGGAGGTAACTACACGATTTTTTGTTCCGGCATCAAACTCTGCTTGGGTGTCGTCAACGACAGTAGGATCAATTAAGACCGGATAGGTACGGGCGGGATTGGCAAGCCAATCAGCGTTGGGAGAAATTGTTACTTTAAAACAAGAAGAGACATTAGACGTTAGACCCGCACTCGCTCCGACGGTGACATTAGATAGATGCTTAGAGCAGTCGGACCAGGGGGTGATGTTTAAAGTTACTTCGCCGGATTGCACACCTGAGGCATCTTGCATATATGGCGCGGCAAAGTGGAATAGGGGAGCTTTTTCACTTGAGGTTGGCCCCACGTCGCTTGCGCTTTGCGGGGTGCTATAGAAATACCAGAGACCGTCTTCGCCTTTCTTGGGTTCGACGCCTGAGGTTTGAAGGGCGTATTCAAACCCCACTTCGCCTCCGGCTTCGCGGGGTGAAGAGTTGAGAATGATGTTTTCTTTGACTCCTTGAGGGAAGACTTTGTATTCAATATCGGTGTTGCTTTTAACTTCTTTAAGTTCAACTGTGTCTACTAAAGTTTGAGGATCAGGCGAGTCAGGTCCGTCTGTTTGTGCTGCTAAAACATTAGTTGCTTGGGTTATTTGCTCGTCTGCAAACACGCTGATGTCTGAGAGAAGAGTTGATTCTGCTTGGAGCTTGGTGTTTTTAGTTACTGACGCGCCGGATTTTTCTCCTATTAAAACCATTTGAATGCCTGCACCGTTTGCCGACGTGTCGGAGAAAGCAACTTGGGAGGTTTTGCCAGTGTTTCTCGATCCAAAGCCGACTTGGAACTTCGAATTCATTTGTTCGTATAAGAAGTCGGCGTGTCTACCGTCAACAATTTTCAACGGTGTTATTTCTGTTATTTGAATGTCATTGAAAATCTCGCTTATCTTTCCCAAGACAGGGTCTTTGTCTTCTGTGATAACAAAATTTAGTACCACTGCGTTTGGTTTTGTTACACTTTCATCTAGTTCTACCTCCATTATTACCCCGCGAGGTTCTTGGTATATGTTGATATGGGCGTTGATTGGTTTGCCTACCTGAATCGCTGTTTTTCTTTCCTGGTCGACGAAAATATAGTTACTGTCGCCGACCTTTAAAACTTGGAGGTTTTCTAAAGAAAGTAAAAATTGATGTTTATCTTGGGAGTTTTCAGACAAGAGCAGGGTTTGCTTGATCCCCATTTGGATAACTTCGTAGATTACCTGGAGGTCGTTTGAGACTTCGGTTCTAGAAAAGACCAGTTGATCGTTTGAATCGCCTGATTTTTGAATAAAGTCAACAGATCTTGCGACCCCGTCGTTTTGACCCAGTACCTTTTGTTGTTTTTCAAGTTCCTGTAGGTTTTCCTTTAGTCTTTTTTCTCTTTCAGAGTTTTTTGCCAGGCTTTCTCCTAAAAGATTTGCGCGGATTTGTTCAAAGTCAATGACTGCCCCGTTAACTAGGGGAGAATTTAACTTACTATCGTCTAATTCTTGACATCCTTGTGGGTTTTCGGTGCATTTTCCAACTCCTTCTGTTAGTCTGAGATCGAATTTTGAACCGTTTTTGTTTTCTCCGCCTGGTAAAATTGCGAAGCGATGAGCGTCTTGGAATTTTTTATCGCCAAAGAAGGCTTTTAAGTCTTCGTTTGAGGCCTCATATAGGTACTTTTCTGAGTTTGAGAGCTTTATTGAGTGGTAATCGGCAAAGGCTTGGTACCTTGCAACGAGCTTAAAGTTGTCAAGGAGTGGGGTAGCCAGCGGAGCTGTTATGTTTAACGCTAAGGCTAGCAGTGTTGCTATTCCAATAGTTCTTTTTCCTCGCTTTAAGGCTGGTATTTTGAATCTGAAAATTTCTTTCATGTGTAGATTACCTAAACTTGGATAGGTAGTTTAGTTTTATATCGCCAACTCTTACATATTTTGAGTTTCCTGAACCCATGCGAAGATAAATAATTCCGACTTCGCCGGCATCGTCCCATTCGGGAGCGGAGCCGTCGTCTAAAGTTGAATCGTCGACTGCGACGGTTTGCCAAGAAGTTGATAGGGTGAGGGAAGTATTTGATGCAACTGCGGTTGTTGAGTTTGATTCAAGGTAGACGTAGACGTCAAGGTCGTCTTCTGAAGCAGTTGTACCTTCTGTGACGTAGTCAATTTGTAGGGCATTTGATGTTTGCCAAGCGGAGAAGTCGTCGGGGAGTTTAACTCTCACTGCAACTGTATAGAAATGTTGGGTTGAGTCTGTTGTTCTTTCCCATTGGTAGTAGGTTCTTAAGTTGTTTGAGGAGGAAGTTTCTGCGTCTGAGGTCATGTCGCCTGTAACATTTGTGTCTGTTCCGCCGCCATAAAAGGTAGTCATAACTGCGCCTGGGTACTCGGGGGGGAGATTAATGGTATAAGAGCGGCGGGCGGTTCCTGCACGTTCTGCGACTGTTGGATCATCTTGGAGGGTTACTGTGTTGGTTGCACCAAGTACGATTCCAGCACTGGTGCCGGTTGCGGGGAGGGTGAGTTGACCTGATCCGTCTAGTTTCATTGTTTGTGTTAGGCTGCCCCCATCGGTTTTTGTGTAGAGGGCTAGCGCACCTCCGCTATTGTTCCCACTACCTTCTTGGAGGCCTGCAATGTAGGAAACTGTTTTGGTGAAGCTTGAACCCGAGCCAGAACCGGCGTTTGCGTCGTTTACAATGGAGAGTGCTCCCAGTAGGGCACCATTGGAATCCTTGTTGTTTGCAAGTTCTATGGTTGGGCCAATATTTGTACCACTGTGGGATACGGAAACAGCTCGGGGGGTTGTGCCTGAAAATATATCCGCCTGTGCGATACCTGGTGTTGCTGTTCCAATACCAACATTGCCTCCAGCAAAGATGGCAGCATAGTTAGTAGCAGCTCCGGAAACTGTATCAACATATAGTCCGTAATTAGTGCCGCTGGCTGCACCGGAGATCGCCCCAATCTTCATTCCATAGTTGGTAGTACCTGTCGCAGTGGAAGCAGCAATGTTAATTCCATAATTAGTAGTGCCTGTTCCGGATAATGCCCCCACATTAATGCCGTAGTTAGTAGTACCTCCAGTAGTTACCACTCCACCCAAGTTTAACTGGGCATTAGTGGTGGTGGTTGCGGAAGTCAGAACACCAGTGCTTATCTGATAATTGCTGGTTGTGCCCCCAGTCATTGTCCCAAGCTGTAATCCGTAGTTAGTTGTACCGGTTGTTGATATATTTCCAACTGTTATACCAGTACCTGTTGCACCGGTTCCAGAGATAGCCCCGATAGATACCCCGGTATTGGCAGTTGTTCCGGATAATGCTCCGATTGTTAAACCGGTACTAGTCGCTGATGTAAGTGCGGCTACTTCGAGTCCCCGAGATGTTGTGGCACCAGTTGCCACAAAATAGCCTCCAATATTTGCCGTAGCTGCTCCTGTTACAGAAGAATAGACTCCGTAGTTTGTTCCTGTTGCAGCAGTATTAGCAATATTTACCCCACGATCGGAAGCAGTACTGGTTGCAATATCCAGTTTGTATGCTGGTGTTGCTGTCCCTATCCCAACATTACCATTTAATAAGGCTGCGGCATATGTTGTATCTGATGCATTTGCTGTGGTTGCATCAACGTAGATTCCGTAGATGGTATTGGCTAGGGATCCTGCATCTGTAAAGCTAATATCTAAGCCTCGCAGAGTATTGGCATTTGTTGACGGAGAGTTTGTTAGGTTTATATCAATTGCAGATTGGGTACCTCCTGCCGTTGGAGTATATGTTGCTGTTAGGTCGAATATATCACCGGTTGTGTGGGCTGTTCCCGTTGCAATTGCCAGAAGGGGAGTTGTGGTTAGGGACGTTGAACCAGTAAGGTTAATTGATGAGTTTACGTCAAACTCATCGTTTGTGGAGTCCCAGGCAAGTAGGGCATTTGGAGTTACTGAGCCGCGTTCAAAGGTAAGGCTCATGTTTTCTGTATCTGCCGATGCATTATCGTTATTTATCACCCAGTCTGCGGCGTCTGTTACTCCTCCTGAGACGGTTCCTATCAAGGTTGTTGCGCTTACTGTGTCTACGTAGATTGTATTAAACTTGACTCCAGAGGAGCCGATGTTTGAATTTGCGCCTACTGCCAGAATGTCGTCCCCTAGGGCTATATTTATGGTTCCTGAGCCGGAATCAAAAGTTAGATCGTTTGAGCCGGTTGAGGTAATTGACCCAGCGGCAGCAAAATCAAGTGAGTTTATATCAAGAACTGTGCCTTCTATGGAGATATTTCCAGCATCGCTTGCGTCGTTTATGGTTATTGCGCCGGTTGATGCTGAGACATCGAACTCTGAAAAGTCAATTGCTGCTGTTGTTCCCAAAATTATGTTGTCTGCAATGGATAATGCATTGGTGTAGTTGGTGTCTGTTATTAAGAGTGCTGTTGTTTGGTCTGCTGAGGCAGAGAGGGTTAGGATACCGGTTGTAGTCAGGCTCCAATCGTCCCCTCCGGTTAGAGCAAGAGTTGTTGAAGCGTGAGAATTGCCGATGGTTATTACGTCTGCGGAAGTTCCCTCGGTTGCAATGTTGATAGTGCTTGCCCCGTTTGCAGTTACTCCGCCTATGTCTATGGTTCCTGTGATTGCTGCATCTGCCAGATTAAGGGTAGTTGCAGCTGACGCAAAATTTATGGTTGTTGCTGTTGTGTTTGCCAGATTGAAGGTTGTAGCGGTGGTTGTTAGATCGCCGCCGTTTACCGCTACATCGTCTGCTGTTGTTATTAGACCTGCTGTGGTTATTGACCAGTTATCATCGGTTATTGAAACAGTGGTCGAAGAAGAAGAGCCTATGGAGATGGTGTTGGCTGTTGCTCCGTCTCCAATATGGATTACATCTGCCAGCGTCCCCCCGGTTCCTATGTTAATTGTGTCTGCTCCTATTGCTCCTGTTCCAGCAATGTTAATGGTGTGAGTGCCAGAACCTGATCCAAGATTTATTGCTGTGTAGTTTCCTGACCCATTACCTAAATTTAAAGCAGTTGTAGCCGCTCCTCCCAGACTTAGTGTTGTGGCATTTGTGTTAAACAGTGTTGCTGTTGTTCCTGAAGTTGTAATGTCTCCACCGTTTACGGCTAGATCCCCAGTTAGCGTGGTGTCCCCTGTTACTGTAAGTGCATTGTTAATGGTTGTTGTTCCAGAGGAGGCACCCAGGGAGATGGTGGTTCCTGCACCCCCTATATTTAATGCTGTCACTGTACTGTTTAGAAGATTAAAAGAAGTTCCCGTTGAGGTTATGTCCCCTCCGTTTACGGCCAGATCTCCTGTTAGGGTAGTGTTTCCGCCTACGGCCAAGGTCGAGGAGAGGGTAGTGATATTTGAAACACTCAGTGTTCCTTCGACGGTTGAATTTCCTGCCGTTACCGTGTCACCTTCCGTGTCTACTTTAAATTTCTGAGTTCCGTTTACTGCGATTCCGAACAGGGTGTAGTCGGAAGAGGAAGCAGCGGGGTTTATATAAACAGGGCCACCGGAGATGTTTACGGAGCCTGGTTTTGAGGTAAAGGTGATCGCTCCTTCGACACTTTGTGCCTGATCTTTTCTAACGAAAGATCCGGAATCTATACCGTCAAGATGGTCAGCATTGACTTTGGTAATTTCTGATCCGTCTAAATCTTCTATGAATGATCCGGTAAGCCCACTTAATTTACCGTTTGATCCTATTATTGTGTTTCCTCCTATTGTTAGGGAACCTGAAGCTTGAATGTTGCCAGAGGAGTAGAGGGCGACTCCTTCCTTGTTGTCTTCGTGTCCTGGTTCTGCAACATGGAGGTTATTTGTAAAGTGAACAAGTTCTTCGAATGTTACTTTTCCGTTTACTGTTCCGCCGGAAGTTTTTAGGTAATTTGCCAGGACCGTGTTTGATCGGTCGATGATCTCGTTTTTTACAATTTCTTGTTCTCTTTTTATATCTTCTAGACCTATTTGTTCCGCTTTATCGGGGAAGAAGGTAAGCATTATTCTTTCGGCAGCCCCTCTTAGGGGAGAGAGTATTACCGTAAACCATTCTTTTATCTGGGCCAGGAGATTTGGTGATTCTGCGGAGGTGCCCAGGACGGGAGACTGGGGACTCGGAACTCGGAACTCGAGACTCGAGACTTGGGACTCGGGACTTGGGTAAAGGAGGTCGAGGGTTTTTTCTGGGGCAAATAGATAGCCTCCGACTATTGTGCCGGTTAGAGTTATTGCAAGGCAGGTTCCCGCAACAAAGACTTTTGTGGCTGCTAATGCTTGAGAAGGAACAAGCGCGGGCAGGTTTTTGATCTTTTCGAGATCGATATTGATGTTCTTTTTTGCATTTTTTACCACTAAGATGTGGTTGTCCGAAAAAATCTTCGGGCGGGGGATAAAAACTTCTGCAGGTAGGGTTAAACTTGGTTCGGAAGCTTCCAGTTTGAGATGGGGGAACTTTTCTTCTAAGACTCGCTTTAACTGTTCGAGCCTGTAGCGCCTGTTGCCGGATTGGGTTCTTTGGGGAGTAAGCTTTCCAGACTTCTCCCAGTTTCTTAAGGTGTCAATTGAAATTCCCAAGAAGCGGGCAGCTTCTGAGATAGAGAAGATATGTTGACGGTGGGGGGGCAGGCCTTGTGTCATTTTGTTGGTTAGAGTGCCAAGTTGGCTTTAAATCCTAGGAAAATTACTAGCATTAGAAGTTATTATAGTAGTAAGGCAGACCTAGCTGTCAATAGTCATTTGACCTTTTTTGGGGTAAAAATGTTAACAACTTTGTAGGTTCAACCTCTCCTTGAGAAAAGATAATCAGACAGATAGATTTTGGGTGACCTATAAATTTTGTACTCGATCTTCAAAGGGCAGAGTGGTTTGGGTGTAAAGGTTGGTATGGTGAGGAGGCTTCGTTATTTTGTTACAATAGCATATGGAAGAAAAGCTTCTTGGAAAAATAAGACCTATTGTTTCGGACCTTTTGGGAGAAGAGGTTAAGGTGGAGCTTGAACATCCAGGGCAGGATGAGCATGGAGACTATAGCACGAATGTCGCGATGGCAGTGTTTGGGAAAACGAAAAACGGGAAACGAGAGACAAATTGGACCTCTCCGATGGAATTGGCGGAGGAGATAAAAGTTAGGTTAGAAGGCAGGGAGGGTTTTGGTGAATTGGTAGAAAAGATTGAGGTTGCGCCTCCCGGGTTTATTAATTTTTGGCTTTCAAAACAGGTTTTGGTTGGTGAGCTTGAGGAGGCTGTGCAAAGTGATTATGGCAGACATGATTGGGGTAGAGGGAGAAAAGTTGTTGTTGATTACTCTGGTCCGAATATAGCAAAACCATTCGGAATAGGACATTTACGGTCAACTATTGTAGGGCAGGCGGTTTGTAACCTCTATTCATATTTGGGTTGGAAAACTATTGGAGATAATCATATTGGTGATTGGGGGACCCAGTTTGGGAGGTTGCTTTACCAGATAACTAGCAAAGGTTTGGATCCTAAACAGTTGACCATCGATGAGTTGGAAAAGTTGTATGTGGAGTTTAACACTGAGGCACAGGAGAATCTAGAACTCAATGAAGAAGCGAGGCGGTGGTTTAAAAAGCTTGAGGACGGTGATTCTGAAGCTCGTGCTATTTGGGAGGTTTTGAGAGAAATTTCTTTCAGGGAATACGAGAGGATATATGATCTTTTGGATGTTCATATAGAAAATGCCTACGGGGAAAGTTCTTATGAGTCTATGCTTGGAGAAGTTATAGGCGAGTGTCTTGAGAAAAAAGTTGCGCGAGAGGACCAGGGGGCTTTGATTATTGAATATCCGGACGGTATGACGCCTGGAATTTTAAGAAAGTCTGATGGGGCGTCTACTTACCTTACGCGAGATTTGGCGACGATTAAGTTTAGGTTAGAAAAATGGAATCCGGATTTGGTTATTTATGAGGTAGGGGCCGAACAAAGTCTTCATTTCCAACAGGTTTTTGCTGCTGCAGAATTGTTGGGATGGGGAAGTAAGGGTCAGTTTTACCACTTAAAGCATGGTTTGTATCTATCTCCTTCTGGAAAGAAGTTTTCTACAAGACGGGGGGATACTGTTCATTTGGAAGAAGTGTTGGAAGAGGCGGTAGAAAGGGCGGGTAAGTTGGCGGCTTCGGGTCCTGCCACGGGTTCTTCCCCGGAGAAAACCGAACAAGCGGGACCTCGCTTCTCTGGGGGTTCCCCTACCCGTGTCACCCGTGCGCCGGACCTTGGGCTTGCTCGTGTTGTTGGCGTAGGGGCAGTTAAGTATTTTGATCTATCACATCATCCTGCGAGCGATATTGTGTTTGATTGGGAAAAGATAATGGCTTTGGAGGGGAATTCGGCGCCGTATATTCAGTA
>MHCB01000032.1 GCA_001816455.1 Candidatus Blackburnbacteria bacterium RIFCSPHIGHO2_12_FULL_44_25 | reverse complement strand
AAAGAAAAAAGATGATTATTGTAAGTTCTTTGCCCATGTTTCTATATTTTCGGCTACTTCTTTTGGTTTGTCATACGGAAGTTTGTGTCCGTCGTTCTCAAAAACACTTAGTTTTGCTTTTGGTAGGGTATTCTTAATATAGTAAGCATCTGAAATTGGTGTCATCCTGTCTTTTCTTCCCCAAAGTATTAATACAGGCAACCTTATCTTTTTCACCTTAGGCCTTAGGTTTTCTGCTACCACTTTTTTAAAGATATTCTTCATTCTGGGAGTAGCCTTTTCGTAATCGTGTTCACGGGCAAGTTTGTAAAGCGCTGTTTGCCAAAAGTGGGCCACTCCGGGCAGTCCCAGTAGAGTTTTTCCTGTTTTGGCTAAAATGAAAAAGGCGCCCCTTTTAACTGGGTTGCCGCGCGATAAACCTCCTGTTGCGCAGAGAACTATCCCTTCTATGTTTTTAGGACCAAGGCCAGCAAGTTTTATTGCTATCCTGCCTCCGAATGAGTGACCAAAAAGAAAGTAGTTTCCTTTGCCGAATGCTTTTCTTGCAGCAATTTGTACAAACTGGTCATATTCTTTTAGTCCCCAGTCTTCACCGGGCTCCTCCGCGTCGAAGCCAGGCAATTGGGGGACTAAAACTTTCCATTTTTTCTTGGTTAATTCCACGGCAAGAGGTTCGAGCTTTTTGGCGTTTGCCCCCCAGCCGTGTAAAAGCACAATGTTTTTAGAGGACTTTTTCCTCATTTCCTATATTTTAACATCCAGCGAGGCCAAAAACGAAAGGAAGGGTTTTAGAGAAGTTGAGCGCCAAGATTCTGTAGTTTTTCGGTAAACTTTTCGTAACCACGATTCAGGATCTGGCTATTGGTTACGGTAGTTGTCCCTTGGGCCATTAGCGCTCCGACTATGTATGAGAAACCTGCTCGAATATCGGGAACTTCTATTTCCGCGCCGTGAAGCGGGGTGGGGCCATTGATTATGGCTGTGTGGTAATACTCATCATTAAATCGGCAAAGCATACCCCGACATCTTTTTTCGAGAGTTATATCTGCGCCCATTTTGTTTAAAGCTTCGACATATCCGAATCTGCTTTCGTAAACCGTTTCGTGAACGATGGATTGACCATTAGCTTGGGTTAAAACGACCGCAAATGGCGGCTGCCAATCTGTTGCAAAACCAGGACTGACGTCTGTCTCAACATGGGTTGGTGTAATCACATCTTCACCGCGCCAGAATTCCATCCCATGGTCTTTGATGGTAAATGCTCCACCTGCTGCTTCAAATTTGTCTAAAAAGGAGCGCATGTGTTCTGCACGCGCATCCGTTACAGAGATCTTTCCGTTAGTTCCCAATGCAACACATGCCCAGGAGGCAATTTCCAGTCTGTCGGGTATTGCGGTGTGATCGTAACCAGACAAAGAATTCACGCCGTTGATGATAAAAGTTCTTTCGGGCTCAAAAATAATATCTGCGCCCATTTGTCGCAGTGTAACCACTAAATCCATAATTTGCGGTTCAATTGCGGCATTTGAAAGTTGGGTTATGCCCTCTGCTAAAACTGCTGCCATCAAAATTTGTTCTGTTGCACCAACGCTTGGATAGTCTAGTCTTATCGGACGACCGTGAAGTTTTTTTGCTTTAAGATAAATGCCACTTGCTTTCTCTTCTATTTTTGCACCCATTTTTTTAAGAGCTGTTAAGTGTAGATCGACAGGACGGTTTCCTATGATGTCTCCTCCCAGGGCCGGAATTATTGCTTCTCCGGTCCTTGCTAAAAGTGGTCCACACAATAAGATTGGAACCCTACTTTTGCCCACAACTTCTTGCAGAGTTTTTTCATCCATATTGTGTATGTCTTTATTTTCTATCCGGATAACCCTCTCTTCTATTTCTTCTGCCTCTCCCCCCACAGCGCGTATTACGTTTGTCATTAATTCCGTATCGACAACATGACAAATGTTTCTTAGTATCGAAGGTTTATCTGAGAGGAGGGATGCAACCATAATTTTTGCGACACTGTTTTTCTCACCAAAAACTTCAATTTGTCCATTTAAAGGAACTCCGCCTTGAATTTTTATATGAGTATTATCCATTTAAATTTTGTACAGCTTTTTTGAACTGATCTCCGCGATCTTTGTAATTTTTAAAAATCCCAAATGAGGCACATGCGGGAGAAAGTAATACTACGTCGCCAGGTCGTGCTATTGCCCGTGCCTCATCTACGATATTTTCCATATCTTCAAAGTCAGTCAGTATTCCACCTTTATATCCAACTTTTTCTAACTCCTTTTGGATTTCTCCTTTACTTTCACCAATTAAAAATACCGTTTTAACATTGTTTTCTTGTATGGCTTTTGCGAGTTTCTCAAACGAGACGCCCTTTAAAGATCCTCCTGCAATAAGAACTTTTGCTTGTTTAAATGAACGAAGAGCAGCAACTGCAGCTTCCGGAGTAGTGGCAGCAGAATCGTTAACATAAAGCACTTGGTTACGCTCAAGCACCTCTTCTAGTCTGTGTTCCGAGCCTTTATAGCCACAGATTCCATCATATTCGAATTTTTCGCCGTTCTTGTGAGGATCGCCCCACCAAGCGGTTAATGGTTTAACGCCGGTAACGCATGCAGTAGTAAGTGCCGCCATAGCATTTGCTATGTTGTGGTCACCTGGAACTTGCAGTTCGTAAATATCACCAGCCAGCTCGTCGTTGGGCCCAATAACGGTTGACCCGTGACTCAAGTAGGTTCCTTTATCAACCGGCTTAGTGCTGAACCACAAAACTTGACCAGGCGCGTGTTTGGCAAGCTTACGAGATTCTTCGTCGTCTGCGTTAAAGACAACAGTGTCCGTTGGTTTTTGATGTTTCCACAGATTTTCTTTTGCCCCAACATACTCGTTTCTGTCTTTGTGCCAATTCAGATGGTCGGTTGCAATGTTGGTTACGACAGCAATCGGAGGACTGATTGTAAGATCAATAAGTTGGAAAGATGATAATTCTAAAATAACCCAGTCAAAAGTGTCCGCATCTTCTATTCGATCCAGCATGGGTGTTCCGATATTCCCGAGAAATAAGACTTTCTTGCCGCCTGCTTCGAGAGCGCGTTTCAACATTTGGGCTGTTGTTCCTTTTCCCTTTGTTCCGGTTATGCCAATGATGTTTGCCTCTGATTCCTCGAAAAAGATTTGGGTATTTGAAGTTACTTTTACACCCGCCTTTTCTGCTTCAACAATCTCCGGAATATAACGGTAAACTCCCGGGGAACGAACAATATAGTCGTAGTCTTTTAGTCCACCAGACAAGTAGTCGGGTCCGCATATAAATTCCACACCTTTCTCTTCATATTCCTTAGTATTCAAATTTTCTTTTGGAGCTTTATCGAAAACAGTAATTTTTTTGCTTTGCTGACCCAAAAAATAACGGGCGGAATCTTGTCCTTCAACTCCAAAACCAATGATTGCGATTCTATATTTACTGTAGTGACTCATTACAACTCCTCCTTAAATCCTATTAGTTGTACTTCCGGCTCGAGAGTTATTCCGAATTTTTCTTTTACTTTATCTCTCCATTTTCGAGCAAGACCGAAAAAATCTTTTGCTTTTCCGTTTCCTTCGTTTATAAAAAGATTTGCGTGGTAGGAGGCAACAGAAGTGTTTCCTATCCTGTCCCCTTTTGCCCCCGCAAGGTCTAAGAAATAGCCTGCCGGCATTTTTCCGTAATAGTCAACGGGGATTTTTGAGGCAAATTCTTCGGGTAAATCCTGGGCTAGAAGATTTTTGAAGAAGCTTCCTGGACATTTTATTCCAGGAGGATATTTTTGGAGTCGTTTGACAAGAAGTTCTTCTGAGGTACTTTGCAGCGTTCTACTGTCGACTTTATCAAAATTAAATTCTGCTTCAAGGATTATTAACCCACTTTGTGCTTTAAGACCGGAGTCACGGTATGTAAAGTTACATTCTTTTTGCGAGAGCCAATAATCTATTACTCCGTTATAAATCCGAACTCGCGTTATTTTGTCGCTTATTGTTTGGCCATAAGCTCCTGCATTCCCGAACACTGCCCCCCCAACAGTGCCAGGAATTCCGATAAGTTTTTCGACTCCCCCAAGACCATTTTCGTTGGCATAATCGACCAGTTCTTGAAGTCTTGTTCCCGGTTTAACTCTTGTTTTTTCTTCTATTCTTTCGATTCCTTGGAGACTAAGCTTAATAACCATGCCGTCATATCCTTCGTCGCTTATCAATAAGTTGCTTCCTCCGGCTAAAATCATGTAAACCACTTTCAACTCGTGGGCTTTTTCAACTGCTTTTTTTAATTCTTCTTCGGAGGATGCTTCGATAAAGTATCTTGCAGGACCGCCGATACCAAGAGTCGTGAATGATGCAAGAGGTATATTGTGTTGAAGTTTAATCATAGTTTCTCGTGCAAATAGAATATATCTCCGGCGCCGAGTGTGACGACTAGATCATCCTTTTGCAAGATTTTTGCCAGAAATTCTAGGGTTTCCTTGTGTCCTTGGGTATATGAAACTTCGTTGTGGTAGATTTTAGCCTCCTGTACTAGTTTTTCAGAAGTTACCCCGAGAGTATCGGTTTCTCGGGCGGAGGAATATATATCCATAATCGCGACTTTGTTTGCATTTCCAAAACTTTGAGCAAATTCCTCGAACAAAGCCTTTGTCCGAGAGTATGTGTGTGGTTGGAAAATGGCAATGATTCGTCTTTTAGGATACCAGTCCCGGAGGCCCGAGAGAACTGCCTGTATTTCTGTTGGGTGATGAGCGTAATCATCGTAATACGTTATCCCGTCTTTTTCTTTTACCTTTTCAATCCTTCTTTTGCACCCCGTATAGTCTTTAATTCCATTGACAAGGTGAGACCCTGTCAAACCAAGAAAAGTACCGCAAATTATTGTTGCTGTAGCATTTAATACGTTAAACTTCCCAGGGACTTTTAAGGTGTAGTCTTCTGTTTTGCCGTTGTGTTTGAGGGTAAAGCGCGTTTCTTCGTTTTCGCAGTTTGTAGATAGTAGGTGGTAGTCTGCGTCGGGAGAGAATCCATAGGTTTTTACGGGAACGCTTGTTTGTTTTAACAAAGTCCGTACGTTTTTGTTATCAATACAAGCAATGAGCAGACCATCTTTGGGAACACGATTTATAAATTCTAAAAAGACTTTTTTCGAGTCTTTGAATGTCGGATAAATATCCGGGTGGTCATGTTCAATGTTGGGAATTATTAGGACTTTGGGGTTTTGATAGGTAAACCTGGGTCTATTGTCCGTTCCGGGGGCGACTGCATATTCGTCTGCTTCGGTTACAAATTCTTTTCCTTCTTTGTCGTATCTTCCGGGAGTGTTAAGGGCAAAAATATCTCCTACTCCAACTGCGAAGGAGGGGTGTTGTCCGGCAGAATCAAGAAGGGTGGAAACCATTGAGGCGATCGTGGTTTTACCTCCAACTCCGGCAACAGTTATCAAATCTTTTCCTTTTGTGAATTCCCCTAGAGCTTCTGCTTGGGTCATTATTGGAATCCCCATCTCTTTCGCAGCAATTACCTCGGGGTTATTGAACCCACCGTGGGCACCTGTAAAAATCACAAGATCCGGTTTATCTTTTAGATTGACAGGGTGGAACCCTGTCAGCCATGCAAGGCCACGCCTTGCGAGCGTAGCGTCTGTTACAAATACTTCTTTTATGTCCGAACCTGTGACACGAATCCCTAAATCCTGGGCGCAAAGAGCCAAAGCGGTCATGGCTACGCCCTTTATACCGGTAAAATGGATATGTTTGGCCTCAAGAATTGGAGAATTAGGGGTCATTAGCCTTAATAGTATACGCCACTTTGGGTAATTATCTAGCCTTGGTATCCGCAGGAGAGGGCGCGTTGGTGTATGAGAGCTTGACTCAACAACGGGCTGCTGCCAGTACTTCACTCGAAGGAAAGCGGCAGCCCAAGCACACTTATTATCCTTCGTAGATTGTTTTTTCTTGGGGCTGAGGCGTTAGGACGCTGGACTGGGGCGCTGAAACGTGGATACCCTCGGACAGGGAACGCTGGGATGCTGGATTACTTGGTTGCTGACCACGATTGTCTGGTCCACTCCTGTGTTCTCCTCCTCGATCTCCTCCATGGCCACGACCCCCTCTTCGTCTTCTTCTGTTTCGGGTTTCACTCTGGCCTGGTTGGCCTTCAGATCTTTGTTGCTGTGGTTGTTTGGGTGCCTGGGGTGCTGATGGTCCGGCGGCGGTCTGTTGGACCTGTTGTTGACGAGGCTGTTGGGGTTGAGGAGCTGGCTTGACTACGACGTATGCGCCCTCGCCGGCTTCTTTTGTGTATCTTTCCTGCGAAACCTGAAGAACTTTATCCCTGTTTTCTGTTTTGCTCTCCGGTAGCGGCAATGTATAAGCAAAGAAGGGTCTTGAGGTTTTTCCGTCAACAGCGAGTTTGTTGATAATTTGATAGTTGTCCAATCCCACCATCTGTTCTTCTTTGTAGACCCCTCCGAATTCCCGGCTCAAGATTTGGGCGTCTTGAGCTCCAACCAGAAACGACATTAAGGTTCCGACGTTTCCGAAGATTGCCCGTTGGACTTCTTCTGGAACTTGCCCTATATATTGGTTGGCTAAGGCCAAATTAAGTCTGTATTTCCGAGCCTCAGAAAGAATTTTGATGAATGAGTTGGTAGCAAAATTTTGAAACTCATCAACATAGAGATAAAAGTCTCTCCGTTGCTCTTCGGGAATTGCTGCCCTGTTCATTGCCGAAAGTTGGATCTTAGTAATAATCATGGCTCCTAAAAGTGCGGCGTTGTCTTCCCCAAGTCTTCCTTGAGAAAGATTTAAGACAACGATTTGACCGGAGTTCATCGCTTCTTCCATGTCTATCGTTGATTTTGGGTATCCAATAATTTCGCGAACAGTGGGGGAGGAGACAAACTGTCCGACTTTATTTAAAATCGGAGATATTGCTTCGGTTTGCAATTTATCATTCATTTTTTCAAACTCGTTTTCCCAAAAGTTTTTGAGCACATAATCGTCCAAGGTTTGGATGACTGTTTTTCTGAAATTTCTGTCTGTTAGAAGATAGGGAACGTCCACAAGGGTCGAGTTGGGACGCGCAACTAGAGTTAGAATTGAGTTTCTCAAAATGTATTCCAAACGTGGGCCCCAGGAGTAGCCGTAGAGTTTTTGGAAAATTGAGACAATTCCCGAGGCAACCAGCTCTCCTTGTTCCGGGTTTTTGACTTCAAATAGATTCATTCTAAATGGGCGCTTTGAGGCGCCTGCGGCGTCCAAATATACAACGTCATTTATCCGGTAAGACGGAACATAGTCCAAAATAATTTCTGACAAATCTCCGTGTGGGTCAACAACCGCTAAACCCTCTCCGTTTATCATGTCGTTTATGGCCATATTGGCAATTAAGGTTGATTTTCCGGTACCGGACTTACCAACAATATAGACGTGGCGACGGCGATCTAGTTTTTTAATACCAAAGCTAACTAGTTGATTTTTGAATTCTGTTTTTGCAAAAAAGTTTATCCTCATTCTTTCTTCGTCAGACACGCCAATCCCAGTAGGAAGGTCGTCGGGCGGTTCCCCAAGAAGTGAGCCACCCCAACTAACGTTTCTAATTTCGGATAAACTCAGGGCCGGGAGATGGAACACTGTTGCCAATTCGTCTACTGTTAGGTATTGGCTTCTTGGTATGAGGCTTGAGGTTCTGTTTTTGATAGCATTCAATAGCTTTGTTTTCTCCCAAAACCTGGGTCGAGAAAATACAAGAGAGTTGCTTTCCCCTAGGGTTAAAGATCCAAAGGAACCAGCAAGTGAAGATACCAGTTGTTTTGCCCTTCTTTCGTCCTGGCAGCTGGCGAGTAACCTAATGCCTACCCTAAATCCGTTCTGAGCAATTTTCTTGTCTATTAAAGCTGCTTTTGGGTGGGCTTTCTTTTCGCCCTCCGGACCGGTTATGCCTTGGGTTATGGCACGAGCTCCCGCATTTCTCCATCCTCCTCCGGGAAGAACGATTACCTGGACGAGTAAGACGTCTTCTTCCTCTGCTTTAGTCATCGTCCCTAAGACTGCCGATAGTGGGTCGGAGTCTGTAAATTCCCGCCAAGTTTTTAGAGGATAGTAAAAAGTACTTGATAACTTTAAAGTCCCAAAAGAGAGTTGTTTTCCTTCAATCCGGGCAAGTAAGGGGTCAATACTTGCCACAATACTTGCTTTATGGTATTGAGCACTGATTTGGCTTTCCATATAGGCTGCCAGATTTTCGGGAAAGTGCGCGAAAAAATGCGTTTTTTGGTCAAAAGAAATAATTTCAAAAACTATTGGCTCCTCTTTTCCTAAAAGTTTTGTTAAGAATGAGGATTTTATACTGGATAAGCTAGAAAAGATTTGAGAGGCGGCCTCCGGGGTATTCTCGGCAGCTCGATCAGGACGAATTTCGACAGTATGAAGTGGCATACCTTTTGTGAGTGTATTTTAGCACAACATTGGACATTAAGGTGTGGGGGCAATTTTGAGATGCAAAAATAAGTCTTTGGCAATTGTGAACCAAAGGGGAGCGGCGGTTTCTGAGGCCCATGGCGAGGAGGTGGGTTCTTTTAGGGTTACAAGCATAACGAATTGGGGCTTGTCGGCTGGGGCAAAACCAATAAACGACGCAATTGTTTTATCTGGGTCGTAGTGCCCTTGTATCGGAATTTGGGCTGTACCGGTTTTGCCGGCAATCACAAAGCCTTTCGGGGCGGCCCATTTTGCTTCTCCAGCGGCAACTGCATTGATCATCATCTCGGTTATTTCGTCCCGAGCAGTTTTTCCGATAACGGTTTTCGCTGTTGACGGTTTTATGTCTTCCTCCCAGCCAGGCCCGGTTATTTTATCTATTACCTGGGGGGTTACAATTTTTCCGTCGTTGGCTATTGCCCCGACAGCACGAACCATCTGAATGGGGGTAACGGCAATCCCTTGACCAAAACTTGTTGTTGCCAAGTCGATGTCTCCCCATTTGCCTTTTGTGCGAAGCTTGGGGCCTGTTTCTCCTTGTAAATCTATCCCTGTTGGGCTCCCGATTCCAAAGTTTGCAAGATACTCGTAAAGCAAGTCTTTTCCTAGTTTCTGCGCAGCCCAAACCATCCCCACGTTATCAGAGTTTTTGATGATTTCTGCGGGCCCTGAGTCCTTGTGATACTTTTCATCCCAGGTCCGAATTGTATATTGTCCGATTTTTATACTTCCCGTACATATATCACACCGGTCTTGGCGTTTTACGGCTTCGGCATCTAAAGCACCTGCCATAACTAGAACTTTGAACACCGATCCTGGTTCGAATGTCTGGGAAATTCCAGGATTTGAAAAGTCCCTTTCTGAAAAGTAAGAGAAGTCTTCCGGAGCATAGTTTGGAAAAGATGCCATTCCGAGTATTGCTCCGTCTTTGGGGCGCATCACAATAACGGTTCCTTCCAGAGCCCCATATTTTTCTATTCCGTTTTTAAGGTTTTTTTCGATTGAATGCTGGATGCTTCTATCGATGTGGGTTTGTAAATCTACTCCGTCCAGGGCTTGAATTTTGCGTTCACTTCCCCCCACGATCGGGTTCCCCACCGCGTCCTTTTCCCAGATGTTTTCTCCTCCAACCCCAGATAATGCAAGATTGTATTTTCCCTCCAGACCAAAATACCCCCAATCCGCGCCGCTTTTGTCCTTTCCAACAAACCCCAAGAGATGTGCTGCCATTGAGCTTTCGGGGTATGCCCTCCTTTGTTCAAACTCGGTTCCTAGACCAGGAAGATTGAGGGCCTCTATTTGGGTTTTTTTGTCGTTACCAAGCCTGTGCTTTAAAGGAATCCACTGGTTATCTTTTGTCAGTAGCCCTAAAAGCCTTACTTCTTCGGCCTCTATCAATTCTTCATCTGTTTTTTCGTCTTCAATGGTCTTCTGGTCTCCCAACACGTCTACTTCGGCACTTATTGACGCTAGTGCTTCCTTTGTCAAAAACTTTTTTTCTCTTTCGAATAAAAGAGGGGCAAGAGTTTCTGCGGTTTTCTTGGGGTCTTTGACTTCTTTTGGATTTGCCCATAAAAGCCAGCCGGTGCTTGATGTTACAAGTGGCGCACCGTCGGAGGCAAGGATTGATCCTCGGGAGGCACCCACATTCTGGGAGGTTTTTTGCTGGTTTTTACCTAAGTACTCGAGCTCCTGGCCTCTGACTACCTGCCAGAAAAATAGCCGGCCCGCAATAAGCAGTCCTCCAAAAATGAAGGTAACAACCAAGAGACGTATTCTCTTTTCTAAAAGGGGGAGTTTTTTAGTCGTTAGGCGCATTTTGCCCTAGGAATGTTGGGTCTGAAGCTGTCACAACTGTACTGCCGGTATATAGGATTGACTGGGGTTTAACAAGCCCTAGCCTCTCGCCTTCTTCTTCCAATCGGGTTATTGAGCTTTCTTTTGCAATTTGCTCTCTTAAACTAAAGTTTTCTCTTCTTAGCTCTTCGACTCTTGATTCTATTTTTGACAATTCTCCCCCTCGTCCAACGGTACGATTTGACATAAAAAGTTGAAAAGACAAGGAGAGAATAAGAGGCAGAAACAGTAGAACCCATTTTTTTCTTTTGGATTCCCATATCTGAGGGGTGACTTTTTTAAGTTTTAAAAATTGTGTTTTTGTCATTTGATTTGTATAGATCCTGAACCGAGTTCAGGATTTCTCGAGGACTCGAAGCTTTGCGCTTCTTGATCTCGGATTGTTTTTAACTTCTTCTACGCTTGGTACTACTGGCTTTTTGGTTAATCTTTTGGCTTCTCCTTCTTTTTCTTTCCTTTCAAAAAAATGCTTAACTATCCTGTCTTCGCCTGAGTGGAAAGTTATTACTACAATTCGGCCGCCGCTTTTTATAAGTTCGAAAGCTTTGGGTAGTGCTTCCTCCAGGTTTTCTAGTTCCATGTTCACAGCTATCCTTAAAGCCTGGAATACACGGGTTGCGGGGTGGATCCGTGAAACGTTACACGTTAAACGTTTAACGAGGTCTGCCAGATCGGTTGTGGTGGTGAACGGTTTAGTTCCCCTTTCTTCCACAATTCGGCGAGCAACTAAACGAGCGCGTGGCTCTTGTCCGTATTCTTGAAAGAGTTTGGTAAGCTCTTTTTCGGGTAGGGAATTTACAAGATCTGCAGCTGTTACCCCAAGGTCCGGGTCAAGCCTCATATCTAATGGCCCTTCTCTCAGGAATGATAACCCTCGCTCTGGGTTGTCTATTTGGAAACTGGCAAAGCCAAGATCAAATAGGATTCCGTCTGGTTGGTCCCAACTTGTCTCGCGGGCTACAGCGTCAAGTTTTCCGAAATTTGCAAGTACCAGACGGTACTTGCCAGGGCAGGCGTGTAAACGTCGTTCAGCTAAATCTAGCGAAGTTGGGTCTTGATCTAGGCCTAAGACCTCTCCGCCTTCTTCCAAAATTTTGGTTGTGTGACCACCAGCGCCAACTGTAGCGTCGATGTATCTCCCGCCAGGTTTAATATCTAAAAAGTGCAATGATTCTTCGAGTAGTACCGATTTGTGTTCGTTCATTTGTTGGTCGGGCAGTGTTCATGTTTATCCTTTTGTACTTTCTTCAAGTAATTTTTCAGCGTTTTTTGTAATTTCCTTTTCTTTTTTCTCCCAACTCTCCTTTTTCCAAAGCTCAACTCTGTTTCCCAATCCTACAAAAACGGCTTCTGAACCAAATTCGACGTAGTCCCGGAGAGATACGGGCACTACGAACCGGCCCTGGGCGTCCAGTTCAATTTCGTAGGCGCCTCCTAGGAGAAAACGCTCCGTGTCTCGGCTGACGGATCGAATACTGGAGCCTCGCGTTGCCTGATTTACTATCTCGCTCCAATCAGCGGGCAGGAAGATTGCAAGAGAAGTTTCGTACCAACGGGAAAGTATGACTTTCTCCCCAAGGACTTTTTTGAACTTTGCAGGAAGTGCCGTTCGACCTTTTTTATCTATTTTTTGGATGTAGTAACCAATCAACATGTTTGTCGATTGGGCAGGTTCTCAAAGGCAGCAGTAGAAAGTATCCTGGGGGACAGGACAGGTTGGAAATCACAAGAGTTGGAAAAGTACTAGTTTGTGTAAGTGTCCCCCAGACACCACTTTTCACCACTTTTTTCCATTATGGTTACGTTTTCACGCAATGTCAAGTGGTGTTTACCCCGAGCGAAGTCGAGGGGCAAAAGAAACCCCCGGCTATTCGTTGCTCGTCAATGATGACGCGAAAAGTCGGGGGTGCCGGATCCGCGGTGCGGACTCGGGGGCTTTGGCTATGGGGTGGTCGCCGAGGCGGCGACCACTTGTGCGGCCTCGGCCGTGAGCTTGGCGTGGCCGGCCCGGATGATAGCCTGCATGGGGTCACCATCCCAGAGGACGATGGCCTGCTCGAGGTTGTCGTAGGCGCGGAACGCATCCGTGCCGGGCGCCTTGAGCAAGGCACGGGCTGTTTGCACGGCGGTCTCGAAGGACTGCTGGCGCCACGCGGCGTCAAGGTCCAACAAGGGCTGGGCCGGGGTGATCTCAGCGTTGTCCACGGGGGCCGAAGTGGCCTCCGAGGGCGTGAGGCTGGACGTGATCTCCTCCGTCACGGTCACTGGGGCCATAACAGGCGCGGGCGGGTAGAAGTACACCGTGGTCAGCGCCGGGAAGGCCGACTGCGCGGTCCCAACTGGCATGTACTGCAGACGGGTGGTCTGCACGACCAACGCTAGGATGATGGCCGCGATGGCCACTCCGATGAGGAGCGCGTTCCGCGTCGAAATGAAGATGCCGGCCGGATGGGGGAGGGCCAAAGGTCCCTCGTACTTGGGGAGACCATCTGACACCTTACCGTTGGTGCGTGGGGCGGTCCGGATTGATACCACTTTTCAGACTCCTTCGTGAACATCCTGGTGTACCGCTCGATGCGGTCACTTTAATATAGCCAAGGATGCCACATACCAACTATGAGCTAGCCTCACAATCAGTGTGTGACATCCTAAAAGGCGCTTTAAAAGTGCTATTATAGCCTCAAGAATTAACTTCTTGAATGCTATATTATAGCACACTATGAGCCTTTTGTCAAATACTGTGAGCTTCGCTGAAGGGTGAGGAGTTAAGGGGTATGGAAGCTGGTATGGAAAAGGGGTAGAGGTTATGGACTTTAGACCAAACCCACTCACCATACGAGCTTCCAAACCTTGTACCTTTTTACTTTTGACGAAAATTTACTCGGAGAGGATGAGGGCTTCCAAATCGGAGGTTTTGCCAGTTACTTTGTCCCAGGCGGAACCATCCCAAGTATAAAGCGTTCCGGAACCGGTTATCTTGACTGTCCCTGAGAGAGAAGATTTTGCGTTAGTAAATACTCCGTAGGGGCCCTCGGTAACTTTTCCTGGAGCTTTCCCGGGAATCCCGAAAGTTCCCATGGCAACGGTTTTTCCAATAACTTTTCCGGAAAGTTCAACCGTTAGTTTATCTTTTAAGGTTAACTCTGGTTCGTTTTCTGCGATGCTGAACGGTGTTTCCATTTTAGCTTCGAGTTTTCCTTCGTCGTTCCTATAACGAAGCGTTATTGTTCCTCCGGAGACTCCTTTGTCACAGCGTCTGTGTCCGGAAGACTCGGTTCCAAATAAAAGCTTTTTGGTTGCGTCTCCCGAGCCGGCGGGTTTTATTGTTCCTGAGGCGCCTTGGGTTACGCCTTCTTCGTTTTTATAGATGATTTCATATTCGATACTTTCGGGGCTTTTACTGATATTGTCTAAAGAGAGCGTATATTCGCAGCTTGCGCCTGGGATTAGGGCAGTATAGGGCTTGTCTTCTACACCTAACTCTTTGGTTGTTTCTTCTGCTTCTTCTTCGGAGACCTCGACGGGGGGCTTACTAAATTGTTTGTAGGCGAAGAATCCTCCAAAACCGACACCTAATAAAACTACGACGGTGATTATTACGGGCAAGAGTTTATTCATTTGTTGTAGTAGAATTTATTCTGCTTGATCCATCGGTCTCTGTCAAGCATATACATATGGCATGAAAATGCCCCCATTTGTCCTTTATCGCGTCATGCGATTTTGGGACGCCTTGGGGGCGGGAGGCGGACGGATTGAAAAGCAGTGTGAGTTGTCCAGTTTCACACTGGTGGGCAGGATCAGGCCGCTGGCTTGGGCATCACCCAGTCGGGATGGTAAACCATGTCCCGAATACGGGCGACTATGCCCGCACCCGCATGCGATCTGAGCCGGGCATCCGCACGGCCTTTGTCCAGCGCAGGTTGAGTCACCGACTGGATGTAGGCGATCGCGTCGTTTACGCTCATGCCCTCAGAGCCCAAAGCCTTGAGCCGCTCAAGGAGTTTTCCTTGGGCATTGGGCGCGAACCTGGATAGATACCACTTGCTTCCTTCCCAGGTGATCTTACCGTTCTTGTGAAGCTCGTAACATGCTTTGTGCAAATCCAGCCCTCTGCGGTATTCATTTGTCAGTGTTGAGGAGAGTGAAAGTCTATCCATCCCCTCCTTACCAGCTGACCGGAGTACGTCAATCACCGCTTTTTCTAACGGCGACAGCTTTGTGTTTGCCATTTTTGACTTAATCCTTTCTGATCTGAGCCATGCCTTGGCCGGGTTGAAGAGGTTTACTCCTCAGTGGTGGTTGGGCCGGATGGCTGTTCTTATGGTTCCTGTCTCCAGTTTCCAAAGTCCATCTGGAGCCTGTATTCCACTCCTTGCACCAGGGTCTTGGTAAAGATCCACTGATTACTGCCCTTGTATTGGGCAGTATCGAAGGGAACGGTATTCCCCACCTCGAAGAGATGGATCGGCAGTCCCCGCAGTGGGGTGTTGCTGAACGTCACAGTCAAGATGGGAGGGGTCAACTCAGTGTTACCTGTGTCGTTGCCTTCCTCATCCAACACTGGCCAAGGCCCGGTGTCCAAATGCAGGAAAAACCCTTTGTGCTCTAGAACCAATCCTCTGTGCGACACGACTCGTTTGCTTCCCAGCAAAAGGGCCGCCTCGGCCAGTTCACGCCTCTGTGTTGGGGTAAGCATTTGTTTATTTCCCACTGCGTGGTCAGCCTTACGGCTGAAAATACAAACTCACATACTCTAAAAGAGCAGCATACTGGATACCTTCACGCATCGCCGAAGATACTCCAGAAGGCTGCTCTTTTGGGGTTTATTTAATGTGCTAAAGAAACGAATTGCTTCGTTTCCCTTTTTGAAAACATTAGTTTAATGTGCTCAAAAAGTCTCCGGCGGGCATCCTCGTTTGTATCGCTTGAAAGCGAGAGGATGCCCGAGCCGGGGTTTTTGTTGTCGCGAGGCCTTAGGGGCCTTACGCAGACGTAGGCTTGCGGCGAAGGCTGGAACGCAAAGTACGCTCCGTGTAAGTCTCGGGCCCGACCTGACGGCCTTCATCGTTGAAGTCGACGACGAAGCACAGATCTTCGCCGTCATGGTAGCGAGCACCGATCTCGTTGGCAAATTCGACTACCTCTTCGGCAGTCTCGTTGCCGCCCAACCGGACACAGGGCTTCCGGTACTGGGATGACCATGTTTCCTTCATTTCACCCTCCTTATGCAAAAAGCGCTTCAAGCGCTTTGGTGGTTTTGAGCAGGTCGTTCGTGTAAACGAACACCTCCTGCTTGGAGTGTGTACCCCGGACGTCGACTCTTAGCCCGCCCACGATGGGTGCGCACTTGATGTGGTGTCCGCCAGTCGGCAACCCGTTTTTGATGTAGCCGAGAGAGACCTTCGTCACTTCCGGAAGCCTCTCCGCCAGCTTGACCACCTTTTGAGCCGCATCGATGACTGTTGAATGGGAGCCACTTATCTTGCCGCCCCGCATGTGCCCTTTGGCCATTGCTGGAATCCTTTCTGCGCATAAGCGCACAACAGAAATTTATTCAATGTGCAAAATAAATCTTTAGTCTTAAGCTAAGCACTTTTAATGCTTACTTTAAGAACAAGGATTTTGTGCTAGGGAGGGCGGGAGGACATGGGCTTGTTGGGGCAGTTTTTAGGCTGCACATCTCAACTTGCTTTTGTCTTCCCACCCTCCGGTTGCCGCTACTGCTCGGTGGTCTCCGGCGGAATTGACTGGGTCGCTTTAGCCGACCATCCGCCTAAACCGAGTCCAACGAGTACACTGCCAGCTCCTAGAAAGAAGCCGCCGAAGAACAGGCCGAAGGAATCCCCCCACAGCAGAAGATACAAGGCGCCTGCGCCTCCAAACACCACTCCTGCGGTGATCTTTTCCATCACATGATCCTTTCTCAGATGTAGTCCTTCAGGTCTCCCTGAAGCTGGGCTTCTTCTGCG
>MHCB01000031.1 GCA_001816455.1 Candidatus Blackburnbacteria bacterium RIFCSPHIGHO2_12_FULL_44_25 | reverse complement strand
TTGTCACTGGAGCGTACGGTAGGAGTGGATCTTTCGGTTTTAAGGGAAGTTTGGGAAAAGAACCTGAGGGTTAGGAAAAGTAGAGATTGGGAGGGGATACCTGGGGCGATTAGTAAAAGAAAAGATTAACTTTAGAGCTCTTCGAGCTTGGTTCCACGATTGACACCTTTTTTCTCAACGAATTCAAGGTAACGTTCGGTTGTGGAAAGCCTTTTGTGGCCGGCAATTTTGGAAATGGTTACAACATCGACGCCACTTTTCAGTTGTTGCGCAATAAATGTAGATCTTAAGTCGTTGACCTTTGCATTTTCTATACCGGCCTCTCTGAAGTAGCGATCAATTGAGCTTCTAATGTTTCTTACTAGGAGGGGTCTTGCGTTTTTGGTAATAAACACATGGTCGTTTTTACCTTCGCCTCTTTCGGTAAGATATTCGTTTAAAGCGGTTTTTGCTGGGGGATTTAACGGGACCTCTCTTTGAGGTTGTGAGGCGTAAGCTTTTATAAAGAGAGAGTCTTCTTTGATGTCTTCGACTCTTAAGTTGGCGACCTCTCCGATTCTAACGCCTGTTTGGAGCATTAGCTCTATGATGCTTGCAATTCTTTTATCACCACGGGCTGCGTCTCTTAACGCTCTGTATTCAAGCCGAGAAAGGATTCGGGGAGGGGGATTGTCGTAACGGGGGTGCGCAACGGGAGCTGCGGGGTCGTTTTCAAGTATCTTTTTGACTACAATCCAGCGGAAAAACGCTTTTATAGCGTTGAGTTTTCGAGAGATGGATTTGGCGGTGTAGCCCTTCTCAGAAAGGGAGTCTCTAAACTTTTCGATGTCTTTGGGAGCTACTTCCGGAGCACTGGTTTTCTCGTCGCCGATAAGAGCGGTTATTAGCTGCTCTATATCCTTGTTGTAAGCAAGAATAGTAGCAGAGGACCTACTTTTGGTTTTTAAGTCCTCAATAAATTCTCTTTGCAGAGACTGGAGATTTGTTTGATTAGTTGCTGCCATGATTTTTTAACTTTGGGCTCAAAATGTTTTGTCGGGTAGTATAATGATGGGGCATGTGGGCGGGTTTGAGCTTAACTCAATAGCCTATATTATCATGTAAAGAGGATAATGTCAACATATGAGTTTTAAACAGAGATTATTGGGCAATTTGACCTCCCGAGGCTTGGTTTTGGTTGTGGTTTTGCTTACTATCTCTTCGCTTTATAGTAGTTTCCAGTTATTTGGGAGGGGAGGGGTTTTGGAGGAAGCGGAACTGATGCTTGAGGAGGTCCAAAGAGAAAACAGGCGATTGTCCGATATTCAGGCTAATTTGGGCTCGGTGGAGTTTATTGAGAGAGAGGCTCGAGATAAGCTTGGGCTTGTTGCCGAAGGGGAGACTGTGGTTGTGCTTCCGGATGGGGATACACTGAGGCGGTTTGCGCCTTTGGAGGATACGGTTGAGGAGGAATTTGAGCCTGAAAAGAGGCCGATTTGGGGCAGATGGTTGAGGCTATTTTTGCCTGAGCTTGAGAAGGTGATTTTTCGAGGCTAAAGCAGTTTACACTGCGCGTAGCCGTAGGTGTGGCTGGGGTGAGGATCGAACTCACGCTCCCAGGGATATGAATCCTGTGCTTTCCCACTAAGCTACCCAGCCAGTAGGGCTAATTATAACATTTTTAGAGCAGATTAGCTTTAAATGTAAAGTCTTTTAGGGCTCCAATTAATCCCATAATTTTATAGTAGGAGATGGTCGACTTTCTTAGGCGTACTTCTAGTGTTCCAAAGTGAGTATTTAGGTTCTCATATATCTTCTTGCTTTTAGCTGCTTTGAAGCTGGTTTTAGTGAATTGAGAGAGGGAAATGCCTGTTACTTTTGACCAATGTTGTTTTACTAAATTTTCTCTTTCGCGGTGTATTTGGTTAATTGCTACATAACAAGACAGATCTTTTATTTCGGCATTGAAACATTCTTTTAGCCAATAGATGAAGAAATTAATTAAACTGGGATCAGAATTGCACATTTAACCTCTTTTTTAGTCTTACTGCCTTCTCCCCAATAAAGGGTTATTCCTGCCACAAGCAATTCCTTTTTGCTAAGGGTGCCTAGTCTTTTGATTCCTTCATTTTTATATAGTTTTGCTAGTTCGAGCCTTCTTTTTTGCCAGTTTAGAGAGTTTAGGAGACGTGAGCGTTTCCTTCCTTCGGTTATGCGGGCTTGCAGTGCTAGAAATTGGGCTTCGTTGAGCAGTACGTCTTTTACCCATGCGCTGACGGAACTCTTGGTAACTTGCAGGTTTTGGGCTATTTCTTTAATGCTCTGACCTTGTTTTCTTAATTCTATAGCTTCGAGGCGAAGTGATGATTTAGCCATGGTTAGCGGGTATTTTTCGGGTTAGCTCAGTATGTAATTTATGAACATCTTTGTCAAGGACGATTGCCTTGAATGGCTCATTTTGGTATAATCGGCCTGTTGGGTTAACATGCGGGGTAGTGTAGAGTTGCACGCAAGGCTAGTAGTATGGGCCCCTTAAGAAGTAATTCTTATTGAATAACTTGGCTGTATCGGTGGACAACCCGCCTTTGGCGGGTCAATACCGAGGGAAGTTCCTTCGTTGAACTCAGGATAAACGTGATTGTTTATGCCGAGCAACGCGAGGTAACCCCGTAGAGGCTACACGCCGAGCTCCCACTTTGTCCGCCTTTGGCGAGACTTCGCGGGATGATGATATAGTCCGACACTCCAAGTAATTGGAGATTACAGATTGCATAATCTTGCAGGCCGGGCGCGACTCCCGGCCCCGCAACAAAAGTAAAAAGGAGGCTCAAAAGGCCTCCTTTTTGTTGGTTAAATGTGTCCCATAATCTTGACTTTTGGCTTTGTTTGTGGTATATTTCTTTTTGTAAAACGAACTGGTTTTAGGCTCGTTTTTTGTTTGAGCACTTTTCCAAAGTTTTGCTTAAAATTGGACAATTTGATATAGTAGTAGCAGAGAGCATTGATCCGGAAGGTTGGAACCGGGCCCCACTTCGCTGAAGCTTTGCGGGGTAGAAAGCGCAAAAAGTTAAAGAGTATAATTTGAGGGTGGCACCCCCTTTTACCAAAGGGCCCTTGTAAGATCATCTAGTAATTAGGTGGTTTTGCAAGGGCCTTTACTGTATCTTGGAGGTATATATGAACCAAAAACGAGTACTATCAGGAATTCGGGCAAATGGAAGGCTCCACTTGGGGAATTACCTTGGGGCGGTTAAGGGCATGCTTTCTTTGCAAGATAATCCAGACTATGAAACCTTTTATATGGTTGCAGATCTTCATTCGATCAATGTTCCATATGAACCTTTGGGTTTTAGACAGGCAGTACGCGAAGTGGTCTTGGATTATTTGGCTGCGGGACTTGACCCTGAGAAGAGCACTATTTTTATCCAGTCTGAGGTTCCTGAGCATGTAGAACTGTCCTATTTGTTCTCGACTGTTATTACCGTTGCGCGGATGCAGCACCTTCCTACGTTCAAAGAAAAAGTAAAGGCATATCCGGAGAATGTTAATATGGCGCTTTTATATTACCCGGTTTTAATGGCTGCTGATATATTGGCATATAAAGCAGGACTGGTGCCGGTTGGGATTGACCAGGAGCCACATTTAGAGATTGCACGAGAAGTTGCGCAAAAAATGAATGACCGGTATGGCTTGGCTTTACCAGAGCCGGTGCGATTTGCCACTCCTGGAGAATATGTCCCGTCATTAACTGGTGCAGGAAAGATGGCAAAATCTGTTGAAGGATCTGCTATATTACTTACTGATTCATTGGAAGACATAAAAGGACGATTGGCCAAACTTCCTACTGATTCAGGAAAAGGGGGGAGCGTTCCGACAGAGGGGGGAGTCTCAAACTTGTTTAAATTTGTAGAACTTTTCTTAGGAGAAGGCAGAGTAAACGAGTTAAGAAAGCAGTACATGAATGAAGGAGTTCGATATGGGGAGGTGAAATCAGAAGTTGCTGAGGTAATTTACAAAGAACTTAAGCCGATGCAAGAAATGCGGGCAGAGCTTGAAAAAGATACCAATAAAGTGGACAAAATAATTACAGAGGGAGCAGAAAAAGCTCGTAAAGTTGCCTCGGAAACACTCCAGGAAGTAAAGCAGGCAATGGGGTTGGTTTAATTCAACCTGCGATTTTATTTAGATTTTTATCGAGGGTTAGGAGAGGAATGTTGTGTTTTCTAGCTAACCACAGGTAAGAAGCATCATACACGGAACAGTTTTTTGCCAGCCCGAGAGAAAGCGCTTCCTGGAAATCGACCTGTTTAAGTTCGATGTCTAATGCTTGGAAGTCTGAAACAAGGATTGTTGCTTGGTTTTCATTGATCCTTTTAGAGATAACGGCTGATTTTAAAGCATTTGTTACTTCAAATGGCAGAATGGGGGAAGCTAGGAAGTTTAAATTACCTTGGATGTGCTCCTCAAATACTTTATCTACCTTGGCTGAGTTTTCGTCCGGCATGAGGCGACAGGTAATGAAAGATGAATCTATAACGGCGGATTTAATAAACCTTCCTCCCAGCATTGATTAGTGCTTTATAGTTTATTTTTCCCTTTACGGGCTTGGGTCTGTGGAGCAAGATGGCTTCCGCAGCCAGTCTTCTTTTGTCTAACATGTTTTCTCTAGTGTATTTTTCTTCCACAGCATCCCGTACAAGCTCACCGACCGAAGTCTTCTTTTTGCTAGCAAGTTTTGTAAGCTCCTTCCATGTTTTCTCTTCAAAGAGGATATTCGTGCGTTTGGTTAACATGTGTATACACATTAACATGTGTATGTTGGTTTGTCAAGCGGAGATGGAATAATTTAAGACTAGGGAGTAGGGGCTGGAGGAGAGTATTCGACTTTGAACATTTCTGCTCGTGCTTTTCCTTGATTGTCCTGGCCTGCGTGGAAGATAGTTGCTTTAAAAGGCAGTCTTGGGTGTTGCAATTCGGTTGTTTGGTGGTGGGGTTTGGGGTCAAGTTCTTGGCCTTTCGGTAGGAATCCGGACTCGTTGAGTACTTCGGTTAGTAATATGGAATGTGCTTCTGGGGTTGACCAGGCTTCGTTTCCCTTTCCCCGTTCGGCTACACCAAGTAGGCTTACTCCCCAACTCTCCCAAGGGTTCGATCTTATGGGGCCATTAGGTTTGAGTCTTGCGACAATCCCCCTTGCCATGTTTGAGCTTTTCCCTCTGAAAGCCCACATGAAGTAGTTTGGGTCTGTTGGCTTTTGGGATACTTGAAAGCCGTGGAGTACAGCCAATTTAATACCTGTGTCATCCAGCCGTTCCGCCATTTGCCGTTCGCATTCTTGTTTTCTTTGCCATTCCGGAGTGAATGGGTTATCTATGTCTATGGGTGGTGGGGTGGGTGCTTCTGGTTTCTGGGGGGGAGTGAGCTTGTTATCACTTCGGCTCTTGTTGGTATGGGGGTTACGTCGCCTGGTTTTGAAGCCAAGGGAGTTAGTGCGGTCTTAGCATATGGCGGTCTGTCTTTTGATGCTTCGTCCATTCTTTTTAAACTATATACCGCTTTGGTTTAGGCGTCAATTAGCTTTGTTTTGTGCTACAATGAGTGGTTATGGAGTCTGTAACTACTATTTCTGCTGAGGAGTTTTTTAAAGTAGAATTACGAGTGGGGGAGGTTGTGCAAACTGAAACCTTAGAAAATAGTAAAAAGCTTTTTCGGCTTACTGTAAACTTTGGTGATCAAACACGTACCATCCTTACCGGTTTAAGACCATTTTACGAACCGGATTTTTTTACCGGTAAACTTTTTGTATTTGCGTATAATCTTGCACCGCGTAAAATGGCAGGAGAAGAGAGTAATGGAATGCTTTTGTGTGTAGATTCAAATAAACCTTATCCTATTGAAGCTCCAGAGGGGGTTCTGCGGGGAGATGGTGTTAAGTAAAAATGGCTGCAAGATTAAAATTACCTAAAACAATTACCCAGGGTCCTGTTGGGAAAAACAAAAAGGGTTTGAGGTTTAAATTCCAAATAAATCTTCGCAACATCTTGCTTTTTCTTTTGATCTTGTTTTTTGTTGGACCCCTGTTTCTTTCAATGCTTGGGGGGAAGTATGGGGAGAGTCTGCCTTTGCCCATACTTATAAAAGACGTGAAGGAAGGTAAGGTTGAGCAAATTAAAGTTTCTGGAGACAAGTTGGTTGTTCACTACAAGGATGGGGTGCAGAAGATGGCTATGAAGGAAGGTGGTGTTTCCTTTGGGGAGGTTTTGAAGGATTCTGGGGTTGACCCTTCTACTGTTCCGTATGTTGTTGAAGACCAGCTTTTATCGAGATTTTGGGTGGATATTTTGGGAATACTTCTTCCGTTAGGGGTGATGGCGATTTTCTTTTTGTTTATTTTCCGACAGGCAAGGGGGGCACAGGATAATCTTTTTTCTTTTGGGAAATCTGGGGCAAAACAATTTGCAAAAGGTAAACAGGACGTTACGTTCCGCGATGTTGCTGGGGTTGATGAAGCAAAACAAGAATTGGAGGAGGTTGTCGACTTTTTGAAAAACTCGGCAAAATATCGGGCGATTGGAGCACGTACCCCCAAGGGAGTGATTTTGTTTGGACCGGCGGGCGTGGGAAAAACTTTGTTGGCGAGAGCTGTTGCGGGAGAAGCCGGGGTGCCGTTCTTTTCGATGGCTGGATCGGAATTTATGGAGATGTTGGTTGGAGTTGGGGCGTCTCGTGTTCGAGATTTATTTGCAACTGCAAAGCGTGCTGCGCCTGCGATTATATTTATCGATGAAGTTGATGCGATTGGGAGACAGAGGGGGTATGGAATTGCAGGGGGGCATGACGAGCGGGAACAAACATTAAACCAGATTCTTGTTGAGATGGATGGTTTTACTCCAAATGATAATGTTGTAGTTATTGCTGCGACTAACCGCGGGGATCTTTTGGATCCGGCATTGTTGAGGCCTGGAAGGTTTGACAGGAGAGTGACTTTAGATTTGCCAGATAAAGAAGGGAGGCTTGCAATTTTGAAGATTCATGCCAGAGGTAAGAAGTTTGGGGAAGGGATTCTTTGGGAGAGAGTTGCTTCTCGTACGGTTGGATTTTCAGGGGCGGATCTTGAAAATATGCTTAATGAGGCTGCAATTTTGGCGGCTCGGGAGGACCGGAAAGAAGTTGAGACTAGGGATATTAATGAGGCTGCAACAAAGGTCAAGTTGGGGCCTGCAAGAAAAAGATTGCAGTCGGAGGATGATAAAAAGATTACGGCGTATCACGAGGCTGGGCATGCATTGGTTAATCACGCGATGCCTAATCTTGACCCGGTTGACCGAATTTCGATTGTTGCAAGGAATGAGAGTTTGGGACAGACGTATGCACCGCCTGAGGTTGACCGTGTGCATGAGACAAAGACGCGTATTTTACAGGCAATAACGATGATGCTTGGGGGGCGTGTTGCGGAGGAGCTTGTTTTCGATGAGATGACGACTGGGGCATCAAATGATATTGATCGTGCAACTGATTTGGCGCGTCGGATGGTTATTGATTTTGGGATGTCTGCCTTGGGGCCTATTAATTGGGGTCCATATTACGACACGGACTCTATGGGTAGACCACGATCCATGGATCCGGTTAGTGTTAGCCAGACAGTTCAGGATAAGGTCGATGTTGAAATTGGAAAAATTATATCCGGCTGTTATAAAGATGCGCAGAGGATTGTTAAGAATGAGCGGAAGATGATGGATCGGGTTGTTGATGCTTTGATGGTAAAAGAGACATTGGATCGGGAGGAGTTTGAAGGGATAGTTGGTAAGAAACCCCAGATTAAAAAGAAGGCATCTCGCGCGAGATTTTGATATAATCGCTTTGTAATGGCGGAGCGTTCTTCTCTTTATCTTCCTCCGATTGGACCTTTGATGCATGATTTTGTGAAGGATGCTGCTCGTGCTGCACGGCTCGGCCATGTATCACAGGAGAAGGGCTTAAAAGGTGTGGGTGGTGTTCCTTTTTCTTCTACTGGAACCAGGGGTGTTTCAGGTCGAATGTCTACAAGTGTTCCCGATGCCGTGGAGCGTGTGATAGAGATCGATGGGCCGGATGTTCGTGAATTGTATGCTTCATACGGAGGGAAACCCGAAGAGACTGTCTACTTCTTGGCTTTAGTGTTTGAAGCTAGGAAACAAAATTTGATTGCTCATTCGGAGGATGTTTCTTCTGAGGAAAGTAGGCGGGCTTTTGCTGCTAAGTGTTACGCTCTTTTGCAGCTTATCAATTTGCGAAACAGGGGTGTTGATTGTATCAGGGTTGGTTTGGAAAAGGAGGAGACGCGGCCGGACAATTTGTCTCGAGCTTGTCTCTCAATAAGAATTTCAGCAGTAGAACCTGGGATGTTCCATATTCCTTATCCTGTATTTGTTGGCCTTATTGGAGGCGGTAAGCCCGAGGATTTTATCAGAGGTGGTTGGGATTTTGAGGAGATTGGAATTGGACAAACAAACGACTTTGTGCCTCAAAAGGTTGCTTGAAATGCTACAATTGCTCCGTGAGCGCAGAACATTCCATTGGAGAAGAGCATAGGCAAGATACTCGGTTTTTTACTGCCAACATGGTTTATACCCACCTCACTGTTAATCTTACGGAAGAAGGGCTTGTGTGTTTAGAAAGGAAGGGTTGTGTGAGGGGTGAGATATTTTACACGAGCAGGGATGGAAATGCGTGGCTGCTTTTGAAGGTAGCACTGGATCCGTTAGCAGCGGACACGACAGCAACTAGAGTGCGTGTCGATGGAGAGGTTACTTCTGCTTTTGAGGTGGTGCTTTGTTCCAGACACTTTGATTTGGTTAAAGGGGGTAGGGAGGTTGGTTTTAATCACACGAATAGGGGGGTAACTTTGCGGGAAGTGTTTATCAGGCCACCGAATTTTATGTATTAATGCGATGAACAGACTTGTTCTTATTGATGGGCATGCGATTATTCATCGGGCCTATCATGCTTTGCCGCCTCTTACTACTTCTTATGGACAACCAGGGCAGGCTGCGTATGGCTTTGTTTCTATGCTTTTGAGGGTTATTGATGAGTTGAAACCTACTCACTTGGCGGTTTGTTTTGATTTACCTGAGGCAACTTTTCGACATACTGCCTATATTGCTTATCAAGCCCACAGACCTACTGCTGATCAAGATTTGGTGGACCAGATAATAATGGTGCACGAGCTTGTTCATTCCTCGGGGATACCGGTTTATACGGCTGCCGGTTTTGAGGCGGATGATGTTATTGGGACATTAGCAAGGGAAGCAGTTGAGGATGGGATAGATGAGGTAATTATTGTTACTGGGGATAAGGATATTATGCAGTTGGTTTGCGATAATGTGGGAAACGGTAGAAGTATAAAGGTTTATGCGCCGGTTCGCGGATTTGCAAACGGTAAGGTGTTTGATGAGAAGGAGGTTTTCCAGTACGTTGGGGTTTTACCTTCGAAAATTGTGGATTATAAAGCTTTGATGGGAGACAGTTCGGACAATTATCCTGGAGTACCTGGGATTGGGCCCAAGACTGCGGTGGGACTTTTGGAGAAATACAGTACTTTAGAGGAAATATATAAGAACGTAAGAGGTAAAACGGAAAAAGTAAAAAGTTTGCCGGAAAGTGTTATTAAAAAATTGGAGCTGGGGGAAGAGTCGGCGTTTTTGTCGAAGCATTTGGCGACAATAGTTACCGATGCCCCGGTTGAGTTGGATTTGGAAAAAGCAAAAGTACACCCCTTGAGGGAGGACCGCGATTTTGTTGAGAAGTTGAAAGAACTTGGATTTAAGAGTTTGTTGACGCGGATAGGAGGAGCTTTGGAGGGTAAAACGAAAACTGAGAAGCCAAAAACGGATAGAAAGAATGATAATCAGATGGAGCTTCTCTAAGTATGTTGAAACATCATCAGGAGATATTGCAGGAAATAAAAAAACACGCAGGAGAAAGAACGTCTCATTCAGGAAATGATAGCTACCTTTCTTCGGGGCACAGATATTATTCGGTAAGTAATCCTGTAAAACGAAAGTTGGTAAGAGATTGGGTAAAACTTCATAAAAATCTTTCCGTGGAAGAGTATTCAGAGTTGTTGGACAGTTTATATGAGTCCGGCTCATATGAAGAGAAAACGAGTGCTAGCTTGTTGTTGGGATATTTTCCGAGACTTAGAAAAGAAATTAGCACAGGTTCCTTGGATGGGTGGCTAGGGGAGCTTTGTGGTTGGGCAGAAGTTGACTCATTGTGTCAATCAAACTTTACCGCGGAAGATATGTTGTTGCGCCTGGGTGAATGGGAAAAGTTTATTAGGAAACTCTCTAAAGACCAAAATATCAACAAGCGTCGTGCCAGTTTGGTTTTTCTTACTGGAGTAGTAGGTAAGACGGATGATCCACGTCTTGCCGCTCTGGGTTTTCAGGTTATTAATACTTTGCAAAACGAGCGCGATATTTTAATAACAAAGGCTGTATCTTGGTTGTTGCGAGACTTAGTAAAACTCCACAGAGAGAAAGTTGAGAGGTATCTTGAGAGTAACGCAGATAAATTGCCTGCCATTGCTATTAGAGAAACTAGAAACAAACTTAAAAGTGGGAGGAAGAGCGGAAAGTGAAAGTTGCATTAGTACACGATTCGATTGGGGAATTTGGAGGGGCGGAGAGGGTTCTTCTTGCCTTGTCTGAGGTCTGGCCGGATGCGCCGATTTATACCGCGTTTGCACGCGGTGGGGAAACGTTAAAACGTTTAACGGGAAAACGAATTATTACTTCATGGGCTCAGAAGATTCCGTTTTTTGCGACTAAACTTCACAGTCCTTTGAGGTTTTTAGCGCCTTTTATTTGGGGAAGTTTTGATTTTTCAAAATATGATTTAGTAATGTCTTCTGCATCGTGGTATATCAATAAGGGATATGGGACGAAAAACGAAAAACGAAAAACGAAAAACGAGAACCGGCCGATCGAGATTTGTTATTGTCATACTCCGCCCCGGTGGCTTTACGGATACGACATACCTTTAGGGAAGAATAGGGGCTTTTTGGTGAATTCCTACGTTTCTATAGTTGCTCACATAATGCGCATGTATGACTTTGAAAGGGCACAAAAGGTAAACTATTTCATTGCAAATTCGGAGAACGTTAAGGCGAGAATAGAGAAGTTTTACAGAAGAGAGGCTGAGGTGATATACCCGCCAATAGAGATAAAGGCGTTAAACGTAGGTACCCTCGGACAGAAACGTAAAACGTTAAACGAGCTAAATTATTATCTAATAATTTCACGCATAACCGGAGGGAAGGGAATCGAGATGGCGGTTGAGGTTGCCAATAGGCTTAAAATACCTCTTAAGATTGCCGGAGCATCGTCTGGGTATTCGGGGACTTCTGAGTGGATAAAAGAAAACGCAGGTCCGACTGTCCAGGTTTTGGGTTTTGTTGATGACCAAGAGCAAGCAAGGCTTTACGCCGGGGCAAAAGCCTTTTTGGCGTTACAGCGCGATGAGGATTTTGGGATGACTCCGGTTGAGGCGATGGGGTATGGTACGCCGGTTATTGCTTACAACGGAGGAGGGTATCCAGAGTCGGTAGTTGATGGAAAGACTGGGGTGCTTTTTGATGATTATAGTGTAAAAGGGTTGGTTGGGGCGATTGGGAAATTTGAGGGATTAAAGATAAAACCAGAGGATTGTCGAAAACAAGCTCAGAAATTTTCAAAGGAGCGGTTTGTTCGCGAGATACGTACGTTTGTTGGCGAAAGGGTCTTAAAGTTGTGACGATTTTACCACATGTCGTGGTTGGAGGTCTGATTGGATCTTACACAAACAGTGTGTCTTTGGCGATTGCCGGAGGAGTTGCGAGTCACTTGGTTTTGGATTTTATTCCTCATTACGATCACCCTATTGGTAAGGACCACCTAAGGTCGTTTGCTGCTTTTTACTGGTGGGGATCAAACATTATCTCGGTTGGTGTTCTTTGGTTTCTTTATGGGGTTGGAATACCGATTTTTGTTGGCGCGCTGTCTGCTGCGCTCGTGGATATTGAGAATCTTGTTTGTATGTTTACGGGGTATGGTCTTAAGTTTCACAGGACTGGATTTTGGCATAGAAAAACTACTCCGCTTCGGGGGTTTATGCATGAAACGGCGATTGTACTTGTCGGTTTGGTGTGGTTGTACTTGAGGTTGACAGGATAGTCTGAGGCGATTGGGGGAGCTGATGGGGTGATGATATACTTCCAGGACTATGCCTGAGCTACCAGAGGTGGAAACGATTAGGTTGGGGTTGGAGAAGTACTTGGTTGGGAAGAAGGTTGAGAAGATTGAGCTTCGTTTACCGAAAATTGTTTTGGAGGGAAGTCTTTACGGATTGGTTGGAGCAATGGTAGAGAGGGTGCGGCGGTTTGGTAAGGTGTTGGTTTTGGATTTTAGCCCTTCGGCAAGCGATGACCCTATGACGGCAGGGCAAGTTCTTTCGCTTGTTTGCCACATAAAGCTCACAGGACAGTTGGTGTTAACGGGTGTATCACAGGTAGTGCAAGTATCACGGGATAAGGTGGGTACGTTACCGAATCCGTGGACACACTTGATTGTGCACTTTCAGGATGGGGTGAAATTGTTCTACAACGACATCCGACAGTTTGGGTGGATCAGAGTTTTACCTAGTTCGGAGGTTCAAAACTTTAAGTTCATAAATGAATTGGGACCGGAGCCTGATATAGCGCAGGCTGGGGGAGGTGCGCTGACACTTGAATCTTTGAGGCGAATTTTGGCGGGAAAAAAGACTTCAATAAAAACGTTGCTTTTGGATCAGTCTCGAATAGGTGGAGTGGGAAATATATATGCAAACGACGGTTTGTTTTTAGCAGGGATTGATCCGAAACGGGCCGCCGGATCTTTGACCTCGAAGGAGGTGGAGGATCTATACGATGCGTTGCTAACGGTTCTTAAGCGAGGTTTGGAGTATGGAGGGGCATCTGAGTTGACGTATGTGAACGCTTTGGGGGGAGAGGGAGAGTACCAGAAGCATTTTTTGGTGTATGCACAAAACAGGAAACCTTGCAAAAAATGTGGGACAAAGATTGAAAAGATTAAATTGGGGGGACGTGGAACTTACTTTTGTCCAGAGTGTCAAAAGTAATTTTCCATTTGCATTAAATGGTTATAAAAAACCTTAAGCTTCAAAACTTTCGTAACATTTCCGAGAGAGAATTTGTTTTCTCTGAGGGAATTACTGTTATTTCCGGCAAAAACGCGCTTGGGAAAACTAATACTTTAGAGGCAATTTATCTAACTTCTGCTGGCAAGTCTTTTCGGGTTTTAAGGGAAGACGAGATGATTCAGATTGGCGAAGGGCTCGCTCGCGTTGCGAGCCAAGTAACGTCAGTTGAAAATTTGAATTTGGAGGTTGTGTTGGTTTCCAATACGGAATCGGCGCGTGGTGGGAAAAAGCTTTTGGTAAATGGAGTTAGTAGGCGTCTTTTGGACTACGTGGGGAACTTGAAGGTAGTTATGTTTGGACCGTGGGATTTGGGGATAGTTACTGAGTCGCCCAGTACGCGTAGAAGATTTTTGGATACGGTCTTATCCCAGACGGACAGAGAATATAGAAGATCTCTTCTTTCGTACGAAAAAGGGATTCGGCAGAGGAACAGGGTTTTGGAGAGAATAAGGGAAGGTGAAGCAAATAGATCACAGCTTCTGTTTTGGGACCATTTGTTGATTAAAGAAGGAGAATATATAACTTCTGCGAGAGGAAGGCTTACTGCTTTTGTAAATTCTACACCAAGTTTTGGAGAAGAACTTTTTTTGGAGTATGACAGTAGTGTTATTTCTCCGGGAAGATTAGCCGATTATGAACGGGAAGAAGTTTTATCTGCGACTACTCTTGTGGGGCCACATAGGGAT
>MHCB01000030.1 GCA_001816455.1 Candidatus Blackburnbacteria bacterium RIFCSPHIGHO2_12_FULL_44_25 | reverse complement strand
ATTGCTGCATAATTATTGGTAGCTCCACTTGCTGTAAAGTATCCACCAACGTTAGTTGAGGTAGTTCCTGTGTCTGTTACAGAAGAATACACTCCGTATGCTGTGTGGGTAGCATTTGAATTTGTTCCAGATCTTGTTAAATTCAAAAGAATTGAGGAAGATGAGCCTGTGCCAGCTGTTGAAGAAGATGAAATATCAACCAGCCCATTTGTAGTCCCATTTCCTGTCCAGGTGTTCCCTGAGGTGGCTATATCAAGAAGTCTTCCAGTGGTAACAGAACTGGAAGTGTTATATATCCCTGTGCCTGAAGTTAGACTCCCATCTGTAAACACAAAAGCAGAAGTTGTTGTAGTTCCTGTTGCAACAGATGAGGTGAATGTTTGACTGCCTGTGCCGGAGGTTAAATTGATAGCTGCAGCACCTCCAGAGTTACCAAGAGAGGTAATTATTCCTGATCCATTGCCTATGGTTGTTGTATTGTTTGATGTTAGGGTAGTAAATGCTCCGGTTCCTGCAGTTGTTGCACCTACAGACACAAAGTTTGCAACACCTCCTGTTGTTACACTCCAATTATCATCTGTTATTGAGACCCCAGTTGCTGCAGAACCTCCAATGGTGATTGTATCTGCTCCACCGTTCCCCAAGATTATGGTATCTGCTCCTGTTGAACCGAGGGTAATGGTTGTTGCAGAAGTTCCGGTAATGGTTGTTGCGTTGGTCGTGAGGGTTCCGGAGGCTGTGTTTAGTGCCAGGTTTCCTGCACCACCTGACGCAATGGTTAAGGCTCCTGAGTCTGCAATGTTGTTTGTGGTAAATGTTTGAGAACCTATTACACTTCCTGTAATTAGAGTTCCTACTCCTGCATTGGTAAGCCTTGTTGTGCCACCAACTTTTAAGGATCCATCTGAGAGGTCTAAATCTGCTACTTGGGAGGCGGTTGAGTTAAGAAGGGTAAGGATACGTGTTGCAGCTCCTGTAATGTCTATTGTTTTATCTCCTCCTGCCCAGGTTAAGGTAGCTGTGTTAATTGTCAAAGTATCTGTTGTTGCGTCTCCTATGGTAGTGTTTCCTTCAACGGATAGATCTCCGACAACACTAGTGGTACCTGTTGTGGTGGTACCAGTTAACACGAGGCTTTTACCGTATATGTCTCCTTCTGCGTCTATGTCAAACACTACAGATCCACCTACTGCTAACCCAAGGAGGTTTGAATCTGCTGTTGCTGATGCAGGGTTTATGTAAACAGTGCTATCCGCTTGATTCCAGGTACTGGAACCTATTGCCCATGTACCTGTGTGAGCACTTGTTGGCGCTTTGGTAAATGTTGGTCTTCCATTGAATGTGTTGTTGCCTGTGAAAATACTGGCTCCTGTTACTGTTAATGCATTGTTTATTGTTGTTGTGCCAGAGGAGGCACCCAGAGATATGGTGGTTGCTGCACTCGCTAAGTTCAAGGTGGTTACAGTTGAGTTGACAAGGTTAAAAGTTGTAGCAGTTGAGGTTATATCCCCTCCGTTTACGGCCAAGTCACTGGTTAGGGTGGTATTTCCGGCAACTCCCAAGGTTCCCGAGAGGGTAGTTGCACTTGAAACAGCTAAGGTTCCTTCGATCGTTGAATTTCCTGCTAAAGTTGCATCACCTTCCGTGTCTACTTTGAATTTCTGAGTCCCGTTTACTGCAATCCCAAAAAGAGTGTAATCGGAAGAAGAAGCAGAAGGATTTATATATACAGGGCCACCGGAGATGTTTACGGAGCCTGGTTTTGAGGTAAAGGTGATCGCTCCTTCGACACTTTGTGCCTGGTCTTTTCTAACAAAAGATCCGGAATCTATACCGTCAAGATGGTCAGCATTGACTTTGGTAATTTCTGATCCGTCTAAATCTTCTATGAATGATCCGGTAAGACCACTTAATTTACCGTTTGATCCTATTATTGTATTACCGCCAATTGTTAGGGAACCTACAAGCTTTAGGCCATTTTTAATGGTGGCACCATCTTCAAAGATTACGTTCTCTTTGAATGTTACTTTTCCGGTTAGTGTGCCACCGGTTAGAGGGAGATACTTTGAAATTAAGACTTTTGATTTTTCTAGAGCTTGTTCTTGAAAAGACCCAAGGTCTATTCCTGCTTCTTTGGCTTTTTCAGGGTTAACCCTTTTGATTATTTCTTCTGCAATGCTGTTGAAGGGGGAGAGCAGAAAACGGAAGAGGTCTTGGGCTTTTTGTATAACATAATCTGTCTTTGCTCCCAGCACTTGAGCTTGTGGGTTGAAGAATGTTCCAGTTTGTTCGGGTTTGAGGATGTATCCGTAAACAAGACTGGCGGTTATCAAGGTTCCTATGAGACCTGTAGCGAGGAATGTTTTTAAGGCTTTAGTGGGGTCAATGAAGGTTTTCTGAGCACGGAGGTGAATATGTTCAGAAGATAGGGGTTTTTCTTCCGGGAAGAAACCTTCGTTTTTGGGGAGTCGGTCTTGTAAAACCCCTTTTATCTCATTTAGGGTTTTGCTGATTTCGCTTGAGAAGTTGTCCGGCGAGGGCAGCGTCTGAGACTTGAAAACCTGCGCAAAATGCGGGTTGGCGTTTTTTAGAAACTTTTCCAGGTCTTTTAGCCTGTAGATTCTGTGCCCGCCTGGGGTTCTTTGGGGAATTAGTTTTCCTTGCTCCTCCCAGTTTCGAAGAGTTTTATCGGATACGCCTAGGACCCGAGCGGCCTCGGCTATTGAGAGTTTCCTGTGTTCTATCTTCTGCCAGGGCAGGGCAGGCTTCTTCATATGAGCAGTTTTTGAGCCTAGAACTTGGAAGTTTTTCCAAGTTTCACGCGTTATTATTATAGTTGCCTACAGCCTCCCATAAGTCAATGGCCATTTGATCGTTTTTTGAATTTAGTTGATGTCTTTTGACCTTCTTTTTTTGTGTCTTTCTTGGTAGCTTTGTTTTGCTATACTCTAAACAGACTGGTAGGCAATAAAGTGTTTCTAAACCATCTTATCTCTATCAAACTATAATAATTGCTTAGGAAAGCTCATATGTCATTAAACATATCATGAAGTTCTCACAGCGGATCGCTATTGATTTGGGTACGGCAAACACACTTGTTTGGGTTGCTGGACAGGGGTTGGTTGCTAATGAGCCAACGGTTGTTGCGGTTTCTGTCGAAGAGAACAGAGTTGTTGCTGTCGGGAATGAGGCAAAGAGAATGTTGGGGAGGACTCCGGAGAATCTTCAAGCGTTGCGTCCTATGCGAGATGGAGTGATTGCTGATTACCAGGTTACCGAGGCGATGCTTAGGTATTTTATAGCGAAGGTTTCTCCAAAGTTTTCTTTGTTCCGACCGGAAGTTATGGTTTGTGTTCCGGCTGGGTGTACTCAAGTTGAGCGGCGTGCGGTTCTTGATGCAGCATTATCAGCTGGCGCTCGTACGGCTTATCTGATAGATGAGCCACTTGCTGCCGCAATTGGAGCTAAGATTCCGGTTTCTGCCCCTTCGGGGCATATGATTTTAGATATTGGCGGAGGAGCAGCAGAGGCCGCAGTTATTTGCTTGGGTGGGGTTGTTGTTCACAGGTCTGTTCGAGTGGGCGGCAATAAAATAGATGAGACTATAGCTGTGTATGTTCGGAAGAAACACAACTTGATAATTGGCGATCAGACGGCTGAACTGATAAAGATAAAGATTGGTTCGGCGACTAGGCTTGTGCAAGAAGAAAACATCGAGGTTTCAGGTAGAGATCAGGTTTTGGGTTTGCCGAGAACAATTATTTTGACTTCAAGTGAGGTGACTGAGGCTATGAGGCCAGCTTTATTGTCTATTATCGGAGCGGTTAAGGGAGTGCTAGAAGAAACTCCGCCTGAGTTGGCATCGGATATTATTGAGAGAGGTATAACGATGTCTGGCGGAACCAGTTCACTAAGGAATTTTGACCGTTTGATGGTTCAAGAAACCGGGGTGCCAGCGCATTTGGCAGAGGAGCCGTTGTTGTGTGTTGTTCGGGGGACTGGAGTGGCGCTGGAGAATTTGGACCTTTACCGACGGAGTATAGCTAGAAGGTAAAAGTATACGGTTGAGGGTTAAGGGGTGTGGAAGCTGGTATGGAAAAGAGTTAAGCGGTATGGGACCCTTTACGAAACCTCCTCACGATACTAGCTTCGAAACCCTTTAACTTCCTACTTCTTTCTGCGTTTCTCCGCGTGTAACAGCTTCAACAGTGTACAATAACCGCAGGTATCTTTGGGTTTAATTGGTTAAGCGTGTTTTCTCCGCAAATTAGCTGTTTTTTGGGCTAGAGTGCTAATTTTTACCGCAAGTTGACCTACCTTAGCTTTGTTTTTACCGCTCTGGTTAAAGTTGCTAAAAGGTAAGGTTTTCTTAGACTTTTATATGCGAAGAAAAACTAGGAAATACAATTATTCTTATTCGGGCCTGGCTTTTTAAGAGAAAGTAGGGAAGAGACAAGGGTTGTTGGTTTGCTTTAGGTTTGTAGGCTGATCTTTGGATTGCTCCCGTTAGAGCCTGTCCACCGCGTTTGGCAGCTCACGCAAGGTCGGGATGGTTTATTGTTAAGATGTGGTTTTGGAGATTGGGGCCATAGGGAAGATCGGGTTGTTGGGATCTTGCAAAGGTTGACGGGATCATATCCGGAACGCACCGTGTGTTGTGTTGCGCAAAATGGAAGAAATGCTCACGAATTACCCTGTCCTCTTAGGTGATTGAACTGAGCATTGATAATTCTGGTGTTTTTTCGAAGGATTAACCGCAGAATTTTCTAAAAGCAAAAATTTTGCTGTTGCGGAGATAGTGTATAATTTTGCTGCCGGTTTTCTTTCGTAGAAACTTCTTTATTGGGCTTTGGTTTTTGTTTTTCCAATCATCGGGTTTTGGGCCGACTGATCACAGGTGCTTTGTTGGTTTTTTGGGTGGTTAGTGTTTCTTTTTTCTGAGTATTGGGGAAATCCCTTTCCTGTTTCAGTCTTATAGTTTTAGGTTTTTCCTCACGAATTTTGCCCGTTTCTGACCTCTGACTACACTTTCTTGTAGTCTTCTAGTAGGTGGTTGCTTTTTTACATTATTTTACTGACCTACATAGTAGGTAGCCGTGATTTATGCTTGTTTTTTTGTTTATGTTTTGTATACATATTGGCTGTTTTGGAAAGGATAGAGTAGATCGTCTAGGGTCTTATAGTTTGTTTGGATTCCTTTAGTAGGGGAGAGGCTGTTTTTATGATTCGTTACGTCTTGTAGTTTCGTACAAAAGGCCTTTCTTCTTATCTTATAGTTTACAACTTTGCAGTTTGGTTAGCTGGGGTTTACTATTAACTTGTTCCTTTTAACCTTTGAACTGGTTAGTTTCGGCCTTATGCCTAGGGAAATTGTCGATTTTTTTGAAATTTAGTTAAAAATGGGTCTTAAAATTACCAAAATAGAACGAAAAATCGTGCCGGTCTTGGGCGTACCCGTGGATAGCACTACCCGAGCGCGAGTGCTAGGAGAAATCGAGACTTTTTTGGAGATTAGCCTTAAAAAAGGTAGAAGTTCGTCACAAGGTAGGTTGTTTATAGTGACCCCGAACCCAGAAATTGTTAGCTTAGCTTCAGAGAAGCCACCGTTGGCTAGCATACTACATAACGCAAGTATTAGTTTGCCTGATGGTATAGGGGTAGTAATGGCTCAGAGGTATCTTAACCTTCAAACTATGCGTGTTCCTGGGCTGATGCATTTGGTATCACTTTGTTCGGGTCTATGGGTGGGTTTATCCGCATTTATAGCTCGTGATTGGCTCTTTTCCGCGGGGGAAGTAGTTCCCGGGAGGGTTGTTTTTGAAGATTTAGTGGGAGTGGCTTCGAAGAAAGGCTTGAGGGTTTTTTTGTTGGGGGGTAAGGATGGAGTTGCGGCTCAAGCGGCGCAGAAACTTAAAACTGGAAACTTAAAACTCAAAATTGAGGCCGAAAGTGGGCCGGTGCTTACCCAGGAAGGGAAGCCTATTAAGGGTCAGGAGGGGTTGGAGGGTGACATAATAAGCAAAATAAGGGAGTTTGAGCCTGATATGTTGTTTGTTGGGTTTGGAGCGCCGAAACAGGAGTACTGGATTTCCCGAAACTGGGATAAGTTGGGTGGCGTAAGGTTGGTTATGACTGTAGGGGGAGCTTTTGATTATATTTCTGGAGTGGTTCCGGCTGTGCCTGGATGGGTTAGTAGCTGGGGATTGGAATGGTTGTGGAGGCTTGCTACTCAGCCTTGGAGGGTAAAGAGAATATGGAACGCTGTAGTTGTCTTTCCTTGGAGAGTGTTTAGGTGGAAGGTGAAAAAAGGGTGAGCGCCGCGTGCGGGGGGAGTGAGATGTGGGTGCTCTCTCGCACGCGGATTTGGGCGGGTTTGCTTCGTTGGGTTTTCCTCACCAGGTGGGTCGTTGGTCTTCCTGCTGGTTTCTGGCAGCCCGCCTTGGGAGGCAGCGGAAAAGCATGATTAGCAAGGTGAACATGAACCCCACGCCATAGGCGAGGGATATGTTGGCGGTAAGCCATTCTCTGACTGCCGGGTTTTCCCACCGTAGACCTGCTGAGATGTGAGTGATCGCTATTCCGAAGAGCATGCCGACGACGTAGCATAGGACGATTGCCTCAAGAAATGCGAGCGGTTTGTTCATATTCAGCTTTTGTTTCCAACCGAATAGGTAGACGAACCCGCCCCAGGCAATGAGAAAAAAACTCCGAGCGCCATGTTTGCTTGTGCTTCCATCGCAATTCCTTCCTATTCTTTCTGTCGGACACTGTCGATGTAGGCTTTGATCTGGCGAAGGCCGGAGTGGATGTCTTCCCCATCTATTTGGATATACGGTGCGTTTAGAGCCTCGCACGAAACACAAGCGATGGGTAGGCCTGAGGCTAGAAGCATATTCACTGCTTCGCGTGCTGCCGGGTCGCTCGTGTCGAGGTAGAGCACAACTGGATTTTTGGTGGTTGGTCCATCAGGTTCGGCCATGTCAAAGATCCTTCCGACGGGCAAATTTTTGGGCAAAGGTATTTTACCATAGTTTTCCACATAGTAGGGTTATGGGATGTGGATAAGTTATGTTATAGGAGCATTCAAGAAAACCTTGATTAAATCTGGGATGAATTGAACGCTCATATGTCATGGGTGGGGATTTCTTAGGAAATTTAAGCCCGAAGCGGGGTTGTTTGGGGTTTTAGGGAGAAAATTCCACTGTTTTGAACCTGCGACCTCATAGGATGCCCTAAGGCGAGGGTATTTTAGAAGGGACATGCACTTAGCCATCTTAACGCTGGATTAATTTGAAATTTGAAATTTAAAATTTGAACTAAAATTGAAAATTAGAAATTAAAAATTTTGAGAGAAAGCTTATTTGTTTGTCGAATTGTCTTTGTGAACACTTTAGGCAATTAACCGAACAAATACCGATAAAAGTACCCCGGGTAAAAATACCTAGTCAAGAAATACTTAGCGAGTAATAGAATTACTCGGTGGGGATTTTGGGAGGGAGAGGGAGGAATTAGGGGAACTTGGGAAAATTGGAGTGGTTAGGGCTTTTGCCGGGGTATTTTTAAGGCTAAAAGGTAGGTTTTGAGATATTGAAGGATTGGGATAACTAAGCGGGAAAAGATAGTTCCATTTTTTGTTTCCGGGTTAGTAATTTACCTGTTTTTGTTAGCCTGATTTTTACTCGTTATTGTCATTTTATGTTTTATTCTGTGGCTGTTTTAAGTTGTCTGTTTGTTTATTTGGGGTTTTAGGGGGTTTTGAGGTTTTTGTTAGAGACTATTAACTTAAAGAATAGGCAATAATTTGGTTGTCGGTGGTTTCGACAAATGTGTAGGGCGGAGCATCCACTACTCTTTTTATGGGAGAGCCGACTGTAGCGATTGGTGTAAGGTTTGCTGTTTCGGGATCTACTTGAACTATTGACTCTGAACTTACGAGAAATAATTTTCCCTCTCGTTTTATGGGGTAAACCTGAATGTTTCTGAGTGATTTTTCCCAGCGAGTCTTACCATCTATTGTCAATCCGTACAACTTGTACTCTTGGGGACGAGTGCCTGGTCCCCAATTACCAATAATTACCCGGTTTCCAAACCTGCCGATCAGCTTGTAGCCGGTGTCGCTAAAATCCGGATAGATAAGGTTCTTGCCGTCTACATTGATGATAAGCTGCCTTCTAAAATCGGAGTTATTGAATCGTTCATAACTGCGCGCGTTGTGGGGAAAAACTGTGAGGTTGTCCTCGTGTCTTCTGAGATATACCTCTCCGTCGGACTCTACCATAAGAGGCTGTTTCTGTGTGAAAAAAGGATAGTCTATTAATTCAAGTTCTCCTGTTTTGGGGTCGAAGAGATATTGCGTGTAGCCGTGGTTATACCCACTTTGCTTGGGTTCAATGTCAGTTCTAACATATATCTCGAAGAATTGTCCTTCTCTGTGGTCAATAGTAGGGTCAGAGCGCGGGGTAAGGGTTATTTGGTTGAAGGTTTGGTCGCAGTAGGTTCGGCAAGCATAAACTACACCGCGTCCGGAAGATGTTATGTCATATTTCCCGGTGGTAAACTTTGCTCGCACGGCTCTCCGGTGGGCTAAATCGTACACCCAAAGGTGTTGTTCTACTGCGTTTTCTATTGGATGTTTTTCTCCTTTGACAATTGTGACGATTACGTCTCCATTGCGGGCGTATGCCCATTGGTCTTGCCCGGTCCTGAGAGCTGGAATCGAGCCGAGTTTTTCGCCGGTTGCAAAATCGAAGGGTATGAGTTGGTCCTGATTGCCTGCAACTAAGGTGTTGGACGTTGCTTCAAGAAGCGTAAAGTGGTCTTCTGGGCTTGTCCAGCGTCTTTCGCCGTCTTTAGTGTATACGGAGAATCCTTTTGAGAATCCCAACGGTCCTTCGTTGTGGGTGACTATTAGGTGATCGCCGATGAAGTGGGCCTCGTTAAAATGCTTTTTCTGCTGTTCCGGGGAGAGTTGTGGATTGGCACTTATTGCGCCTGTTTGTCTTCTTGTTTTGGCATTTATTAGTGCAATTTTATTTCCGGCAGGTTCCAGAACTGCGAAGCGGTCTTTATCGGCTGCGAGGACTTTTGCTCCTGGCTCGGATTTCCATAGGACAACTCTTTCTTGGTTTCCCGATCTTCTTGGGTCAAAAGCTCTTGAGATACCAGACGGGTCTTGGTAGAAAACAAGACCTTCGGAGACTGCGAAGAGTCCGCCGCGGGGCATATTTGCTTGGGCGTGGAGGTTTGACAAACCTACAGCTTCTTTGCCTGCTCGAACAGACCACATGGAGCCCAGTGGTTTGTCTAGGGATTGAATTAGTTCTGGGGTTGGAGAGGGAACGAGGGCTGTTCCTCTTTTGTCAGGAGGGCTGGATTCTCTCGGGCTATTGGTTGGTGGGGGTGCGCAGCGGGAAAGCAAGAAGGCTTCGGCTACTGATGAAGCTCCAATCCCAAGGAGTTGTCCTAGTTCTCGGCGAGAGGGCATGATTATTTGTAGCTCTTGTTTTGGGGAGATGTCAAATTACACCTTGACAGGGTTGAAGAGGCTTTGATACATTTCTTTGTAGAAACTAACTTAATTAAACATAATGGCTCCTAGAACAAGAACTGCTCTTAAGATAGACGAACTTCCGGATTTACTAACCGTTCGGGAGGTTGCTGAAGTGCTGCGGGTTTCTCCTTTGACCATTAAGCGCTGGGGAAAGCGCGGAAAACTTCCCGCAATTCGTATAAATTCGAGGGGGGACAGAAGGTATAAAAAAGAAGCTGTTTTGTATTTGTTGGGGATACAGCCCAAGGATGAGTTGTAATTCGCGTCTTTAGCTTCGAATATAGTATACTTCTCTTCTGATGCGGTCGATTTTTCTGGGGACTCTTGGGGCTGTTCTTGCTATTTCTTTAATTGGATTTTCTGCGAGAGCTTTTGCGCTGTCCTCCAATCCGATTACAAAGCAGGTAGCCACAGAAAGTGCTGTCGCGGCTTTTCGGAATACTCTTCGTTCTCCAGGGGATAATTCTGAGAAGCTTTATAGTGTTTTAAAAGGTCAAAATCCAGGAATTCTGCTTGCTAATCCGGTAAAACATGCAATACGCAATGCTGTTTCTTCGGGGATTTCTATTGAAACAATCGTTCTTCTCTTACTGTTGCCTGTTGTTGCGCTTTTTATTAGTGCTGTTCGCCATTTGGTTGGACTCCGAGGGTTTGGGATATTTTTTCCCGCGGCTTTGAGCGTAGTTCTTCTTGCTACGGGACTGATTGCTGGAATTGGTTTGTTTTTGGTAATTGTATTGGTATCTACTCTCTTTCGCTTGTTTTTAAGAAGACTTCGCTTAAAACTTAGTTATTTACCTCGTATGGCTTTAATCCTCTGGGCTGTATCCTTGTCGGTTTTGGGACTTCTTTTTGCAGCACCTTATATTACTCAGGTTAACTTAAAGGATGTTTCTATTTTTCCTGTTTTGATATTGGTTTTATTGTCGGAGGAGTTTACAAGAGTGCAGTTGGGCAAGAACATTGAGGTTGCAATTTCTCTGACTTCTGAAACTTTAATGCTTGCGATTTTATCTTTTGCGATTCTCTCATATCCGGCAATGCAAGAACTGACTCTTCTCAACCCTGAGTATGTGTTAATTGGGGTTCTTATCTTGTCGTGGTTTATGGGTCGATATACGGGCTTAAGGTTGTTGGAGATTTGGCGGTTTAGGAAGCTCTTGAAGAACTAATTTTTAATTTTAAATTGTGAATTGCATATGAAGATAGCATCTATTCTTGGTTTGAATGCCCGAGCCCGATTGTTTCCCAATCAATCTCGTCATGCCAGAAAAATTGCCAGATCAAAAATTTTAACGAAGCGAATTTTAAGACGGGCTGGTATTCCGACGCCCAGGCTTTATAAAGTTTTTAGAAAAAATGAGGATATTGTTAATTTTGATTGGAGGAAGATTTCTTCTTCTTTTGCTTTGAAGCCAAGTAAAAGTTCGTATGGGGATGGAATTATTGTTGTAAGGAAAAAATCGGTTGACGGAAAAGCTTGGATCACGACCCAGCGGAAAAAACTTTATGCTGAAGATTTTGACCTCCAGGTTGTTGATATTTTGGAAGGGGCATATAGTATTGGAAGCGTTCCAGACATTGCGTTTTGTGAGGAGTATGTGGGAAGGCACAAGGTTTTTCGACAGTATGCGTATCGCGGAACGCCGGATATACGGGTGATGGTATATAACAAGGTGCCGGTTATGGCGATGCTTAGGCTTCCTACTCCTGAGTCGGGAGGAAGAGCAAATCTTCACAAAGGAGGGATTGGTGTGGGGATTGACATGGAAACCGGAATTACAACATATGCCGTGCATCACGGAGAATATATTCGCCATAAACCAGGAACTCAAAAAAAACTTTCCGGAATAAAGATCCCATATTGGAACCAGATTTTGGAGATTGCTGTTCGTGCCCAGGCTGTATCGGATTTGGAACTATCGGGAGTTGATATAGTCTTGCATCCGGAACGAGGGCCTATGGTTTTGGAGATTAACTCTCAACCGGGACTCCAAATTCAGCTTGCTAACATGGCGGGCTTAAGGAAACGCTTGGAGAGAGTTGAGGACCTTCGAGTATTGGACGCAGAGCATGGGGTAAAGATTGCAAAATCTCTTTTTTCTTCCCACATCGTGACTAGAAAAAGTAAAAAAGACGAAGCGTCACAGGTTTTGGGGGTTTTTGAGAAAATAAAGGTTCGTGACGCAGAGGGTAAGCGACGTATGATTGAAGCAAAGATTGATACTGGAGCATGGAGGACTGCGATTGATAAAACCCTTGCTCAGGAGATGGGACTTCTTACGACCCGCAATGTTCTTTGGAACAAGAGAGTTAAAAGTGCTTTGGGGATTGAGGAGCGGCCTCTTATCGGTTTGACGTTTTGGCTAAAGGGTAAAAAGGTTGTTACTCAGGCAGGTGTTGCGGATCGTAAGAATTTGGCAAAACAGATACTTATTGGAAGGCTTGACTTAGGCGGATTTTTAATTGATATGGATTCTATTAATCGCCAAAGGCGTATACGGAAAAACCCAGGGGATTAGGATAGCAACTAAGTGACTTGGCGACTCGTAGCTAGAAAACCAGTTACGACTTTAGGTAAACATGAAGAAAATACTTATTTTAGCAGGGGGAAAGATAAAACACTTGGAGCCGTTTTTGGAAGCGGGGAAGAATGTTGGGGCGGAGGTTGTTGTTGGGTCTTTTGGTGAACTTAGTTACTTAACGGAAAGTAGCCAAAAGACTCCTCGTTTGTTTGTTGGCGAACGTGATATTGCGGATTTTGATGTTATTTATTTTAGGTTAGTAGGCAAACGGGCAGAAGATGCGGCACTTGTTGTGAGTTTTGCCAGGGAGCATAAAATTCCTGTGGTTGATCAAATATATACCCGGGATGGTTTTATCAATCTCCCTCTTAAGAAGGGGCAGGAGGCGGTGTGTTTGGTGCAAGCAGGGATTTCTTTCCCGAAGACTTTCTTTGGGGGTTTGGATATGATTTTGGAAAAGGCGCCAGAGATTTTTGATTTTCCGTTTGTTGTTAAGGGGAGTTATGGGAAGCAAGGGCATGCTGTTTGGAGAGTTGACAATAAAGATCAGCTTCGTAAGTTGGTCGGAGAATTGAAAAAATTAGAGAGGGAAGGAAAAAGATTTTTTGCGCAAGAATTTATAAAGATTACCGAGCGAACTCGGGTATTTGTTTTAGGAGATAGACTTCTTGGAAGTATTACAATGCCTACGAAGTGGAGGAGATATGTGCAAGGGATCTATGGGGGCAGGGAGACCCCTGAAAGGTCTCCCCTTACGGAGCGTGAGTTGGCGTTGGCAGTTGGGGCGGCTCAAGCACTTGGGATAGATGTTGCTGGGGTTGATTTGATTCAGGATTTGGAGACCCGAAAAGTATATGTTTTGGAGGTAAATTCTGCCCCCCGCTGGGCAAGATTTAAAAAAGAAACGGGGATTAATGTTGAGGAAGAGATTGTAAAGTATCTGGCTGGACTATCTTAGTGCGTGTCGCGTAGACCTCTTTTTCTCCCTTTTGAATTTTTCTTTTCCTGCTTGGTGCCAGTTGGTGTAGGGAAGAGGTGGGAGATAGTCAAACAGCTCTTCGATCTGGTCGGTTAAATTTTCTTTGTTCTGCTCTCTTAGAACGGCGTCAATAATTTGCTTGGTCTTGGGGTTTGCGTTTTTTAGCCAGTTTGAAACTGAGATAATTTTAGTATCAGATACGTGGAGTTTCTCTTTAATTTCTGAGGGCGAGTAGTTTTTTGCGAGGAGCAGGGCGGTTGCGAATCGTTTTGCGAGAGTTATTTTTTCCATCTCGCTTAGGAAGTCTCCAAAGAATTCTATGTTGGAAGGCGGATCGTTTACTTGAGATAGGGCTTGCCAGAACTTGTTGAGTATCTCAGCTTCGAGATTTTTATCTATGGGTTTTCTTGAGAGTTGAGTCATCGATTTATCGATTAATCGAGTATTGCAGTTATGGGGAAGGGTGTCAAGGAGTTTTTAGATATGACTAGGGATTACTGTTTGAACTATTTTATGTAACCACATTGGTGTTTTTGAGAAGATTTGTGTTTATATTAAATATGGCGAAAGGAAGAGTTGGTGTGTTGAAGAAGGCTTTTGATGTTGGGGTGCTTGCTGTGCTGTTTGCTATAATGGCAGTTTTCTCTTCAAGGCCTGTTTCTTTTGTGTTGATTGTGGGCTACTTGATTGGACTCTGTTTCAAGCCAGGTTGGTTTAAACAAAAACAGATGGTTTTTGGGCCTGGGACTGGTCGGCTCAAAGGGGGTGTTTTAAAAGGTTGGGATTTCCTTGCGTATCGTGGTTTCTATGTTGCTATTTTCGTATACTCTCTATTGAACCTGATATTTAATTTCCATCCTTTTGTTTTGGCTGCTACCCACTCCTTTATCGGATTTTTTGATTGACCAACAAAAACCCGCCTTTGACGGCGGGAGTTTGTTTTGTGTAGAACTATTTTTACTTTAGTTCGACTGTTGCCCCTGCTCCTTCTAGTTTTTCTTTTGCGCTTTTTGCATCTTCTGCTTTAGCGTCGACAAGAACCTCTTTAGGAGCTGCTTCTGCAAGATCCTTTGCTTCTTTCAATCCAAGGTTGGGATTGATTTCGCGGAGAGCTTTGATGACGGCGATTTTATTGCCGCCGGCATTTGCTAGGACTACGGTTTGGAGTCCGCCGGATGCAGCTTGTTCAGCCGGAGCTTCGCTTGCTCCTGCGACTTGAGGGGTTGCTGCCACTGGCATTGCTGACACTCCCAATTCCTCTTGCAAGGTTTTTACGAGCTCTGCAACCTCCATTACGGAGAGTTCTTTAATTTGGTCTACAAGACCTTGTACTTTATTTTCTTTTGCTG
>MHCB01000029.1 GCA_001816455.1 Candidatus Blackburnbacteria bacterium RIFCSPHIGHO2_12_FULL_44_25 | reverse complement strand
CTTGCTCTTTTGTAACTTCTGGCCGTCCAAGGTACACGGCGCCTGTCTTGCCGTTAACAGTTATTGTGGTGCCCTCTTTTAGTTTTGTTGTTGCCTCTTTGGTGCCCACGACACATGGTATGCCTAGCTCTCGGGAGACAATTGCTGCATGGGAGGTTGCTCCCCCTTCGTCTGTTACAATTCCCGATGCCTGCTTCATTGCGGGCACGTAATCGGGAGAAGTCATTTTTGTAACTAATATCTCCCCTTTCTTTATTTTTCCAATCTCTCGGGAGGACTTAATAATTCGTACTTGGCCGGTTGCGATTCCGGGGCTTGCGGGTTGGCCTGCAAGGAAAGGTACCAGAGCACCAGATGCACCAAGATCCGGACTGTTGCCTGTTGCTTGTTGCCTAATGCCTAATGTTGTTATTGGGCGGGCTTGGATAATATAAAACTTCCCTTTTTTATAGGCCCACTCAACATCCTGGGGAAAATAGTAGTGCGCGTGTATTTTTTGAAGAATTTTTCCAAGCTCTGTCACTTTGTCACTTGATAGTTTTTGTCGGTTTTGGTGATTCCTCGCGACATTTGTCTCTTTTGTTTTTTTACCCGAACGTGTGAGTTGCACTTTTTGGGTGTTTTTCGTGATTTTTAATACTGCGAGTGAATGCCGGTCCAACTCGTAACTATCGGGGGTAACTGTACCTTGGACAGCGTACTCTCCTAATCCCCATACTGCTTCTATTACCATTTTGTGTTTGTCTAATGTTACCGGGTCGTTGGTAAAGGCGATTCCGGAAACTTCGGATTGGACCATTTCTTGAACTACTACGGCGATTGCTACTTTAAAGTGGTTAAACCCTTTTTCTTGGCGATAAAAAATTGCCCTTGGGGTAAATAGAGAGGCCCAACATTTTTTAACTGCTTCCAAGAGGTCTTTGTCTCCTTTTATGTTTAGGAATGTTGCTTGTTGTCCGGCAAAAGAGGCGTCGGGGAGATCTTCTGCTGTTGCTGAGGAGCGAACTGCGACCAACGGCTTTCGAAACCAAACTCCATATTTTCCGTACGACGTAAGAATGTCTTCTTGCGCTTTCATGGAAAGTTTTCCTTTCAAGATGATTTTCTCAATTTTGTCTGCGGCGTCTTGGAAGTATTCGGGGTGGGCTGACAATTTTCTGCCTGCGGTTATATGTGCGGCTTTTAAAACATTTCTTATAGGGGTTTCCAGGTCGTTTTCGTTTATGAAATCTCTGTAGGCTTCTGCGCCGACAATAAAGCCCATCGGTACCGGAAAGCCGCTTTTCGTCATTTCTCCTAAATTGGCACCTTTACCGCCGGCTTCGGCTATGTTTTCTTTCCCAATTTCGGAGAAATTGTAGATGTATTTTTTATACGAAGTTGAAGACGGATGTTTATTTGTTTTATCCATGGGCAGATACTGGTTCATTTTAGCTGAAGTTTATGTTTTCCGAAAGCCCTTTTGGCATAGTTGGTAAGTTGTGATAGTCTTTTTTTGGTTTTTGCTTCGGCTCGGAAGGTTATTATGTTTTCTGTGCCCGAGGCGCGGATTAAGAACCAGGACTTGTCGGGAAAGTTGACGCGTACGCCGTCAATTTCTAAGAACTCTGTGTCTTTGAATTTTGCGTGCATGTTTTTGGTTATGTCAGACAGCACGGTCTGCGCGTCCGCTTCGTTTGGAACTTTTGCCCGGATTTGGATATTTAAAATGTGAGGAATTTGTTTGATAAGCTGGGCGAGCGATACGTCTTTTTTTGTAATAATTTCGCATAATCTTGCTGCGGAATAAAGTCCGTCGGAATATCCAAAGTGTCTGTCTTTAAAGTAAAAATGTCCGGAGACTTCTCCTCCGAATAAGGCGCCGCTTTTCCCCATTAGTGCCATTACATTTGGATACCCAACTTTTGATAACAGCACTTTACCTCTGTGTTTTTCGATGTATTCGATAACGGACAAAGAAGAAGCGACGTTTAGTACAATTTTTGTACCTGGATTTTTCTCCAGAATTGAGGCTGCAAAGATTGCATTTAGTAGATCTGGCTCTACCCCTTTTACAATTAAGCGATCGCCATCGGGGTCTTGAGAAAACTCAAGACTTTTGGAGATTTGTTTAATTTCATTTCTTTTTACGTCGACTTGTGAGTAGATGTGCTTTAGGTATTCCTCCTTGATGCTTTCCTTCTTGGTCTTTCCTTGCCCTTTCTCGAATTTTCCTATTTCTATAATCTTTCTTAGCTCTTGGTACTCATTTTTTCCAAACGGCTTTTTGTTGAAACTTATCTTGAAGCCGTTGTAGTTGCCTTTTATATGGCTTGCTGTAATTGAGATTCCTGCGGCCACCCCCGTTGCCATAGCGCGTCCGGTGTACTCATAAAAATTGATCATAGGGGTTGTAACTATACCTAGATCAACTACATTGCACCCTGTGGAGGTTACACCTTTTGCAAAGCTGTCCTTAAGAGTTTCACCGGATGGTCTTTTGTCGTGCCCTATCCCTATTGTGGGTTTCTGGTGGGTTGGGGTATTGCACAAAACGAATGTGCCCAGGGCCTTTCCGAGAAGAAGAGCTACAGTATCTGTTAACTCTTTGCCGTACTGGCCACGGATGTCGTAGGAGTGGAAGATTGAGTTTGGCAGGTTCACATGTTAATCATACAACAGTGAGGAGTTAAGAGGTGTGGAAGCTCGTATGGTGAGGGGTTTTTGTTAAATGGAGGCGAATAGTAGTTGGAGGGAGGAGGATAAATCTTCGGGGAGTTTTGAGGTTTTGTAAGCCCGATCGATCTCCAGAAGTTTCTTGTTAAGTAAGGTAAGTTCCTCTTCGGTAAACTTACTTGCTTGGGATTGGAGCTTTCCTTTCTGCCAGCTGGGGAGGTTTGTGGTTTCCGGATCCAGTTTTACCCATAAGAGCAATCGAGTTTGGCGTGCAAGCATCGCAAATAGTAAGTCTGCCTCAATTTTCTTTGCACTGTCGTGGTAGTTTTTTAGAAGGCTACTTGCGTTGTTTGGGCGAAGGTTGTCTAGAAGTATAAATAATGTGCTTGGGAGTTTGAATTCTTGGACTGTAAAGATCGTGTTTAGTTTTTTAACTGTAGTTGGCGGGAGAGATTTGTTTTCCCAAAACACCACCATTAAATCGAAATTGGATTTGAGTGTTTTCTCAATTGACTCCAGTAAATCAAAAGCGTCTTTGTGGTTTTCGAAGAATTTTTCAACGACAAGTAGCCTTTTTTCGGAAAACAACCCCACTGATCGTATCGAAAGCCCGAGCTCTTCGTTTGTTGGTTTGTCTAGTCTTGCCACCTCATAGCCTTTATTGGTGAATTCGTCGATTAAAGAAGATAATTTGTTGCGGGAGCCGACGGTATTTTCTCCGTGAAGGACGGTTGGTTTCATTTGTAATTTATCATTGCGGCGAGTTCCCGTACTCGCCGTTCGTTGACACCCCCTTTTTGTCTGTGGGCGACCAGAGCGCCGGAGAAATTCTTGGGAACATGGAGAAGCTCGTGGATTAGGACGTGGTCCTGGTCTTTTGGAGAAAGTTTTCTAAACTTTTCACTAATCACCTCTAGGATGTAGGCAGGTTCGGTTTCGAGGGTTCGTTGCCAGATTCTATTCAATCCCCAAATTCTTGCGTATGCGCGGGTATTGGCGCCAGTGCTTTCGTAGCAGAATATCCTTTTGGTTTGGATATTTTCCATCTGGCAATCCTTGGTAAGCAGTTTAATTCTCTCTTCTATATCTTTGGCGAGGTGCCATTCTATCTTTGATCGCTTTTTCCTTCTTTTCATTCAAGCTTGAAGACTTCTGCACCTTCTTTCACCGCAGTTGTGGTTTGCAGTCCGATTGAGTCCCCGGCTTTTGCTGCCTCGACTCTTTGATGCTCTATCTGCATAGAAGTAACTTCCTGGTCAAATAGCTCTTCTCCGCCCCGTACGAACCGGACAGTATCCCCTACTTTTAGGTTGCCGGTTAGGTTTATTGCTGCTACGCCTATTTTGTCGTAGAAATGAGCAACCTCTCCGACAAGGTTTAAATCTTTAGGTGTGTGATCCTTCATTTGTTACTTTGATGTGAGTATAGGCTATTGCGATTGCGTCGGCAACGTCGTCGAAGAAGGTTTTTTTCTTTGGGGGAGCTTCCAGATTAAAAGTGTCGCAAATAGTTTTCTTCATCAGTTTTTTATCGGCCCTGCCAGAGCCGGCAATTCGTAGCTTTACTTGTCCCGGAGTATACCAATAGAGTGGGACTTCCTGTTTGGAGGTTGCAAGCATAAAGACCCCTTGGGCTTGCGAAACAGCAATGGCGGTTTTTTGGTTTGAAAAGAAAAACAATCTTTCCATTGCGACAACGTCCGGAGTGTGTTCTTGTAAAACAACTAACATTTTCTCGTATATTTCGTCTAAGCGTTTTGAGGGATTACCGGTATCTTTAGTTTCGATCCAGCCGTAGGCCTTTAGGTGGGGGGTTTTGTCGCCGTTTCGTCCAGAGGACGACCGGCCTTTGGCCGGTACCTCTAACAGTCCGTACCCTGTTGTGGCGGTACCGGGGTCGATTCCTAGGATGAGCATTGAGGAGAGTATACCACAGGCGGTAAGGAGTTAAGGGGTGTTGATGCTGGTGTTGTGTAAATTATCTGGCTGTGGTTGTAAATATACATTAGAACTTCGCGGAATCTTGTTACTTTGTGGTACTATGTGGGGCGTGATCAATTGGCGCCATCTTTTTGTTCTTTTTACAGCTCTTAGTGTTGGATTTGTGACAACTTTTTTAATTGTAAAAAGTAGACCAGGGTCTTTTGACAACGGGAAAAGTGAGAGCAAGGAGAGTTCGCTTGGGTTGAAAAATGACGCCAGTGAGAGTGCTGAGAAAATGGAAAATTTACCCCCATTGATGGAATTTGATTCTAAAAAGATTTATTCTGCTGTTTTGACTACTGACCAAGGGGATATAAAAATTCAGTTTAATCCTCAAGAGACTCCTCTTACGGTAAGTAATTTTATATATCTATCTAAAAAGGGTTTTTACAATGGGACGGTATTTCATAGGATAATTCGCGGTTTTATGATCCAGGGGGGAGATCCAAAGGGAGATGGGACGGGGGGACCGGGATACAAGTTTAAAGATGAGCCAATTGTCGGCAGTTATACAAGGGGTACTGTTGCTATGGCTAATTCGGGGCCGGATACTAATGGCAGCCAGTTTTTTATAATGCACCAAGATTATGCGCTTCCTAAAAATTATGTAATTTTTGGGAAAGTTGTTTCGGGTTTGGAGGTTGTTGATAAAATTGCAACAGCTCCTGTTACTATCTCTTCTTCTGGGGAGAACTCAGAGCCTGTGACTCCTGTTAAGATAACTTCTGTGGAGATTGAAGAGAAATAGAAGCACAAAAGATGTGTTGATCGGTGCGAACGGAGGGGTGGGCAACCTTTTGGGTCACTTTCTTCTCCGTTCGCCACGTTGTGGCAACTTCCGGCGTCTTCGCCTTTATGCCACCTGGACGATGGGAGCGCTTGCGTTCGGTGTCCACTCTGAGCGGTCGCCCCGGATCTGCCGATGGTAGCAGATGTAGTCGACGACGTCGCCTACAGATGATATAGCATTGGCTGCGTCGTCGGGGATGCCGTCTAAGCCGAACATCTCCTCGACAGTCATAATGACCTCGACGATGTCGAGCGAATCGAGTTTTTCCTTCAGGACAAAGGCTGGGGTGACGATGATGTTCTCGTCGAGCTTCACCTTACCCCGCAGCGCGCCCGAAACTAGTTGATTGAACACTCCGAGCCAGTTGACAGGGAGTGTGATTTCTGGTTCCACCAGCTTTGGGGCTTGTACTTTCAGCCAGTCGGGGTCCATGTTTACCACGGTGCCACTCCTCTCGTTTTACACAACAAACTGCCTGTGCGACTGAATTATACCAATTTCTTGAGGAATTTGTAATTAAAGCTTAATTCTTTGTATCGGTTTGATATATAATTTAGGTATGCAGCTGACTGTTGAGCGGTTGGATGGTGCTTTGGTTTCCCATGCTGAGGTTGGGGGAGTGTTTCAAAGAAGAGTCGGCGAAATTTCAGGTCTCCTTTCTTGTGGGTCTGTTCGTGACATGTGGGACGGACTTCCTTCCTCGCCTCGCCATCTTGATTTGTTTACTGGGACTGGGGCAGGGATTGTGGCTGTAAGTGGCAGTTTGTCTGCTGTTAGGAAAGCCCCTTCGGTCACTGTTGGTGTTGATAAATTTGGAATAAAGCCACTTGGTCATATACCGTTTGCCGCTTCTGTTTACCGTCGGAGTGGTTACTCGCTTAGCAAAGCCGAAACTGAGTCTAATGTTTCAACTATTGCTGGTGATGTTTTGATCGTTCCGGCGGATGCTTTGGCCTATGTGGGGAGTTTTTCAGAAACTGCTTCGCCCTTTCCTTTTGACCTTGTGACTGGGTTTTCCCTACCGGTTCACGGAACTGTTCCCGAGGAAATTGTAGACTTTTTATCGCTTGTTTCGAGTATTGACTCGTATAAAGTTCCGACCCTTTTTACTTTTGCGAAGAGATCAAGCTATCAGATGGTTAATTTGCAGGCGGGCCTTGATGTTGCCGGTCTCTCCTCCGGCTGGAGGATATACAGAAAACCTCTTGGCTTGGGTGATTCCGACTGGGATTGTTGGATTTTGACAAACTGCGGTGAGGTAAAGTGGTCCGACTGGGACTCGAACCCAGAACACCCTGCTTAAAAGGCAGGTGCTCTAACCATTGAGCTATCGGACCGATGTGGTCTATTTTACCAACTTGAGTTGTTTTTTTCTACCTTCTCTCGAAAGGAGGCACCTACTGAGGTGTTGGTTTCTGGATCTAAAGATTGTCTTTTGGTATAATTTGGGGGTTCGGCCCCATCATCTAGCGGTCCAGGATACTGGGTTTTCATCCCAGACACGCGGGTTCGATTCCCGCTGGGGTCACTTCGGCAAGTCGCAGATCCTCGGAAGAGGGCTCAGTGCAAGCACCCCCAATAGGCTGAGTGCAAGATACACTATGATATGGTTCGTATATCTGCTTCTTTGCGATCAGAAAACTTTTTATATAGGTATTTCTAATGACCTCAAGAATAGATTCTTTCAGCATAAAAACAAACAAAACATCTCCACAAAGAAGTTTTCTGATCTTAGACTTGTTTATGCAGAACAATACATAAACAAATATGAAGCTGCAAGACGCGAGTATCAACTCAAAGGTTGGTCACACGCAAAGAAGCAGATGTTAGTTGATGGCAAACTCGGAATCAATGCTTGTACTGAGTTGGCGAAAGAGATCATAGGCGGGTTTGAATTTTGAGTTTACTTCGAGTCTGCCGAGAAGATTCCCGCTGGGGTCACTGAAAAAGCTATTTCTTTTTCCAAATAGAACGTAACCTAAAAAAGGTTATAACTGGAAATACTACTAAACTTACTAGCGAGGGTATAGCGAAAGTAGGATACTCTGTGAAGCTTGCTGTTGCTGCTTGATGAAAAATGTATAGGAATACGAAAAATAATAGCCAGAGAAGAATTATACCAGCAAGATTGATAACACTTAAAATAATCTTCTTAATGGGCATTCGACTCTACAGTATCTCTTTCCACCAAGTTTGTAAAGCCAATATCGCGAGGTTTGATATGAATTTTATACCAGCTCTCGAAATAGGGGTTCCAATCATGAGACAGGTGGCTCACCAAACTGGATAACCTCCAGATTAGATTTGAATTCAGGTTCATTTAGCTTGCTAATTTTGGTTCGAATCATACTTTCCTTCATTTATCGAACTAGCCTCAAATCTTAAAACACCCAATCTGTTACCTGAACCATACTTGAAACATCAACTTCCCAGACAATATTTGCACCCGTACCCTTTTGAAGTCAATCCATAGTATTCACTTTGGAGAACTATCCTTCCACATGAGTAACATTGTACATATCCGTTTGGTGTCGTCCCGACAACTGTTACTGGTTGCCATTGAGATGGGGAAATGGAAGCGGAAGAGGAGGGAGATAACGAAACTGATCCTAGACCAATAGTCCCAGCATTTGATGGACTTAAGGATGCAGAAGGACTTCCACTTACTCGTATTCCGTCGTTTACATTAATAAGATAAGTAAGTGGAAGAGTGATTTTTTTCTCTGACTGAAGATCTTTTTTCGTTATCCTTTTAGGATCGATTGTTTCAATAAATGGTGCGAGTGACGAAAATATTTCAATTTTATTTGTAGATTTTTCACTCCATTCCTTTTGAAGAAACGGGTGGATGACACTTTTCCCCTCGTCTGAATATTTCCAGTCGTTGTCCTTAGCTATTATTACAAGATCCTCATCGATACACGTTTTGAGTAACAACTCCCAAACTATTTCATCTCCCAAAGGATCTGAGCTTTTCCCCGGAGGATTACCTTTTTGCTTTCTAATTTGTGCAACTTCAAGAATCTCTGTATCTTCCTTGATCTCTTCAGAGCATTTAAGCAATCTCTCTATATGTTTCTCAAGTATGTTATCTACAGCAGCAAGAGATTGTTTCCTAACTTCTTCAATCACTTGATTATATTTATTCAACAAATCTTGTGCCTCTTTAAATTTTTCGCCTTCCTCGACTCCGGCAGGAACTTCAGGTATAGAAGCCTTCAAAACGTTACCCTTAGAGAACCTTCTATAATCCATGGGTATTCCTCTATATATCTCCTCCTTTGTTACCTTTGGGAATACTAATTTAAACTTTTTTTTCTCAAGAAGATCCTCAAATGTTTCTAGGACATGGATACGAACACCGTTACCCTTTAGGTAATCCATATATACACCTGCATCAACAAATACTCTCATCAGTCCTTACCCTCCTGTCTAACTTTTGATTTTTGAAATTCAACTTCAATTTTGGCCAATAGCTCCATTGGATTTTGATTCCCTTTATCGAATCGCATTTGTTCCTCTTCTGGGTCAAGAATAATTTGAACATAGTCTTTTTTTGACTGATCCTTAACTTTTCTACCCATTAATATCATTCCTTGTAATTTACCATCTTTTTGCCCAATTCTTGCCTCTACCCAATAATCCTCATTTTCATTTTCTGCTTTTACCACTCCTGGCGGTAAATCTAGAGAAACTACTCTTAAAGCAAGTCTTTGGTTTGCTTCAAATGCTCTGAGTGCTGCTTCTCTTAATCCAGCTATATCTTTTTCATTCGAACATTGAAAATTGCAAACAGTACAAGATAAACCACCTAATGGTTGGGTATTATTTTTGTAGCTTAATAATCCTCTGCATTTGGGACAATATGGACCATCGATATGGAGATCTGTCCTATCTATGTTTATATGTGTTTTATAGGAAGGGCCATACATCAGATTCTTATAGATAAAGAGTTCTTCAATTGGTTTACGCTTTATTGTTGGTTGAAAGGCTGCCATGTATGTCAGATTATATATGAATCTTCGGATTTTTTCTGGTATGTTTCCATCAGTTCCCAAAGCCATGCGATGATGTCAGCGATATTTAGCTTTAGTTCGAAAGAAAGTGAGGCTGGGTCACCGTATGGTTGAGACAAAGAGATGCATCGTCTCGTTTTGACTGTTACCGGTCTTAAAAAAAACACAAGTATTGATTGTGTCTGTCTTTTAAGCTAAAGTGTCCAGAGATAAATGGCTGTTGAGAGAGGACTTCTGCGCGAATCGAGCGAGATACCAACTCGCATTTGTTATATCGCATCAACCAGTGCTATAAAAATTGCGGCGTTGCAGGCAGCGTTAGGACCTGAAGTCGCCGTAGTAGGAAGAAAAGTAGCTTCGGGTGTACCCGAACAGCCAGTGGGGATTGAACAAACAACGCAAGGATTGAGAAATCGATTGGAAGCTTTGCGAAAAGCTTTGGAGAACGAGGGTATCGAGCCGGTTTTCCTTGCTAGTTGCGAAAACGGAATTGTATCTGATGGATGGGGCAATTGGATTGATGTTGGTACTGTCGTTTTAGAAAAGGATGGTCAGAGGGTATATGCTTGGACTGCGGGTGTGCAGATGCCAACCAGTTTTGTATTCCAGGCGAGTAGAAGGGGTTTTGCAACAACAACTGCAAGCTCAGTCATGGCAGAACAACTAGGAATTCCCCAAGCAGGAACTGATCCACATGCTTACCTCACAGGAGGATATGTCGATAGACAAGAGCTTCTTGCACAAGCGTTCGCTATTGCGATGATTCAAGTCGAATCAGGAACAAATCGCTTCAATGCAAACCCGAGTGCCTGAGGTTTGGAATATAGGCGTATTAAGCTCTCAAAAAGGGGTTCCAACCATGGGACAGGCGGCTCACTGAATATCTCCGACAGTCTAAGTCTTAATCCGTCTTGCTTATACTCCGCGAGTTTTGATACTTTATGTGTATGTTCCTTGCAAAGGTTTGGTCTTATTTAGCAGGACTGTTTACCTCGTTTCTTATTGTTCTTCATGTTATTAATCCAACACCTGCCCCTTCTCCCATGCTGGACGCCTCTTCCTCTGCACAAGTTGAAGCGTCTGCTTCAGGAGCAGTAAACCCAACCGTCACGCCTACTCCTTTATTGTTGAAACCATCTGTCGTACCGAAACCGACTACCAAACCGACCCCTCAAATTTCTATAAACAACACGCCTCCTGGTGCTGGGTATCAGCGACAAACGGTTCAAACTGATATTGGAAGTTTTACGGTTGACATAATTGCAGCCGATCTTGGTTCAACTAGAGTTATTGTTGATACGGCGTCTGAGTCAACTTGTACCAATAATTGCCCGACCGTCTCTTTGGGGGACTTCATAGCCCGGAATGGGGCGTTTGCAGGAATTAATGGATCATATTTTTGTCCAGAGTCTTACTCTCAGTGTGCTGGAAAAACCAACAGTTTTGACACTCTTCTTATGAACAAAAATAAAGTGTATTTTAACTCTGATAACAATATGTATTCAACAGTTCCTGCTGTTATTTTCGGGAATGGATATATTCGGTTCATCCAACAATCTTTAGAGTGGGGACGTGATACTGGAATTGATTCTATGATTGCCAACTATCCAATGCTAGTTTTTAACAACAACGTTGTGGGATATTCCACAGAGGATGGGAAGCTTACCTCCCGAGGTCCGCGAAGCTTTGTTGCCAACAGAGGCTCAATGATTTATATCGGGTTTGTGAACACTGCGACAGTGGGAGAGGCGGCAAAAGTGCTTGGGGCGATGGGGATGGAGAATGCTCTTCACCTAGACGATGGCGGATCGACTGCACTTTGGTATGGTGGGTATAAAAAGGGCCCGGGTAGGAATCTTGCGAATGCGGTCTTATTTGTGAGTAAATAATTGTCTTGAGCAATTTACCTCTCGAGCTTCACTTTAACGTCAAGATTTGCCCCGTCGTAGTCAAATACGAACGTTACAGGCTTATCGAAATTGTTGACAATATATAGATTTTGGCGCGCGCTGTTTTCCTTTGCACCAGGCTGAAAACGGATTGAAACTCCGTATTCTTTGGGCACATCGTTGATCTTAGCAAAATTGTGGCTGGCAAGAGAGACCGTGGTAAGTCCTGCGTCTTTGGCAGCCCAATAAATTAGTGAGGCTAAATGGCACACTCCGTCTCCCACTAAATATCCATCAGATTTAAAGCCGTCGGTAGAATTAAAGTGGGCATTAGTGGTTTTAACCACGTTTCTGGCATATTCTGGTAAAAGTTGATCGTGGAATGCAAAAGCTTGTCCAGGCTTGAGGGTAAACTCATAACGCATAGGTTTCCCTACATTTTCCCAGGAAATGTCTTTTTTGTCTTTAACTGAGCCATCCAGGTATTTGAGGGTCAGCAAAATGTTGTCCTTAAAAACGTCGTTTACGAACTTGTTATCGTACCTATTCTCAAGAGAGAAGCTTCTTTGGGCAATTTGCACAGAAGGCGTCCCAGGAGCCTGAGGCTTTGGGTTGCTGAGCAGGATTACTAGATATTCGATTAAGGGTAACATGTATATAAAAAAATCCCGAGCGTGTACTCAGGATGGTCTATTATAGCATATTATAGGTTAGAAGTCAAGTTACGGGGTTCTTTACATGGGGCTTTAAATCTTCTAGTCTGGAATTATGCCAAAAGCCAAGCGCGCACACTCAGCCGGCTTTGGGTTTACTGCCATTCTCCTATTTGTCTTAGTGGCCGTCTCCTTTTTTGCTTTTACTTCTACTCGTACGCCGTGTGCCAATTCTTTGAGTTGTAAGGAGAGCTTGCAGCTTCGAATTGAGAACGACCAAGTTGCTACCTTTGGCGGGCAGACGATAACTCCTCCGAAGGTTGATCTTTCAGAGGCCGATTCCCCCAAAAAGGTTTTAGCAGAAACATCTGGAGGTGATGGGGAAAAGCATATTTATGTTGATCTGGGTACTCAAACCCTTACTGCGTACGAGGGCGAAACAGTTTTTATGCAAACTCCAATTTCGTCTGGAAAATGGGGGAAAACACCGACTGGTGACTTTAAAATCTGGGAAACACTTCGTGCAACAAAAATGTCAGGAGGTTCGGGGAATGATTATTATTATCTTCCAAATGTTCCGTATGTCATGTTTTTTTCGAACGATAAGGTAGCTCCTGGCCGCGGTTTTGCCCTTCATGGGGCATATTGGCACAATAATTTTGGACACACGATGAGCCATGGGTGTGTCAATATGAGAATTGTGGATGCGGAAAAACTTTACTACTGGGTACACCCTGTGGCTGAGCGGAATGTAAACGTTGCCACAAAGGATGACCCTGGTACTTTAATAACGATATATGGCGAATCTTCTAACTAAAATTTTTGTAGCGGCGAGTGGGCTGGTTTTGGTGGCCATTGCGGTTTTGCAGGTGCGAGAGCCCATAAACCCGGTTCGCATCATCCCGTCCCCTCCGGTTGTCATGGCTGAAGCCTCTGGGACTGTGACGGTTGGTTCTCCTGATGGTAAGTCGAACTTAACAATGAAGACTGAGAAAGGGGAGGCCCAGGATATTTATACATTCTTTATACAGGAAAAGGATGGTGTTGAGAGCGAGATCTATAAAAAGAACGTGCCTGCTGGTACTGCAATATCGATTCCCTTTAACACCTTTTCTCCTGATAACAAATATCTATTGCTTAAGGAGGCGAGTTCAGCTTCGGTGATCTATTTTGTTGTGTCGACAAATGGCAAGCCTTTTAGCGAGGACTTGCCGGTAGCAGAGATAACGACCCCTTTTTTGCTTAAATACGAGAAGTACAACATCACGGATGTAACTGGGTGGGGCGGGTTGAACCTTGTGGTTATAAACACAGATAAGAAAGCTGGGGGTACAGGCCCGTCGTTCTGGTTTGATGTATCGAGCAGATCATTTATCCAACTTTCGACTCGGTTTTGAGTGGAGTTCCTGACTTTACCCAAATATCAAAAGCTCCTCTTCGGCACGAGTAACTGCGGTGTATAACCACCGTCTCCACATTTCCTCGTCTGATTTACCGAATCGCTCCTCGAACAAAACAACTTTTTTTGCTTGAGAACCTTGTGCTTTGTGGACTGTTAGTGCATACCCAAAGTCAAATAGGTCTCCCCGCATAAATCGCCCCCTCTTTTGGGTAAAGTTCAGTGCGGAATTTGCCCCAAACTGCTCTCTTGCAATCAACCCCTTGTAGACGTTCTTTTCTCCATCCATCTTAATTTCCGCTTTGTACCAAGCCATATCTTTGTTCTCAATAGCCAGGATTTCTCCTAACATTCCATTAAATACTCGTGTTTTGTGGTTGTTTCGTAAGCAAATTACCCGATCCCCTTTTACTGGTATGCTTGGATTGCGGTCTAGCGAACTCCTGATAAACGTATTGATTCGTACTCGTGTTGTATTGTACCCACATAAAATTAATGTGTCTTTTTTGTAGGAATTTAGCGTGTGTTCGATGATTTCTTCAGTCTCGACATCTGTTCGTTTGATTTTTTTAACTTGACTTCCAAATGCTCCAAACGGGATTACTCCTTTTTCCCTGGCATATATCGAGATTTGAATGATTGGATTACCTTTTGCCTGCCTGTGTATTTCTAAGAGAGTAAGCTCGGGGCTCTTCATTAGGTTAAACTGACCGTTGATAGGAGGAAGTTGGCCGTGGTCTCCGACTGCAATAATAGGGACTCCATAGCTTGTTAGATCTTTCCATATGTTCTCATCAACCATCGAAGCTTCATCTATTATGACTAAATCGAAAGGCAATGATTCTTTTGGCGTCCAACCAATGATTTCTTCTTTACTGTTTACTAAAGGAGAATAAATAAGCGAGTGGATGGTCCCTACTACATCTTTCTTGTATATTGACTGGTTATCTTGCAGTTTGTGTGCTAGGACTCGTGAGGCTTTACCTGTAAAACTTGCAAAGGCTACTGTTTTCTTCTTTTGTTCTTCGTGAATTTTTTTACGAAGAATGGAGATGAGCGTTGTTTTACCGGTTCCCGCGTATCCGCCAAGCGTTATGGATCCGCCGCTCGCTGCTTTTTGCCACGAATAAAGGCTTTCTAGTGCTTTGTTTTGATCAAGCGATAAGTCAATCACAAAGAGATTCTACCATTGATTGTGAGCGAGGAGTGTTGCCGGTTTTGGGAACTTTATAGGTAGGCGTGGATAAGGAGGATTCCTTTTAGGATTTTGCGTGCAAGGGATCGGAAAGTTTTTTTGGGTGGGGTTGGTTGTTCAATTTCTTTTTTCCCAACCGTGATGTTTTGAGTTCTCTCAAGGGTTATTTTGTTGTTCTTTT
>MHCB01000028.1:19142-35098 GCA_001816455.1 Candidatus Blackburnbacteria bacterium RIFCSPHIGHO2_12_FULL_44_25 | reverse complement strand
TCCGTCCAGGCGAGTTCCTGATAGGATTCTATCTCTAACTATTGTTTGTTTAACTTTTTCAATTGCTGCTGGAATAAGCTTTGCTACCTCTGCACCCAATTCTTCGGTTATAGCGTTTGTAATCTCGGTTAGGTCTGCTCGACCTTCTGTGTTGACTGCTTTTTCAATAAATTCTTCGATTTCTTTTGTGTATTTTTTCTTAACAGTGTCAACAAGTTCTTTGTTCTCTTTTTCCTCATACTTTTCTTTTTTAGTTCCGACCTTTTCTGCAAATTCTTCGATAGCTTGTATTAAAATTTGGGCTTCCTTTTGGCCAAACTCCAAGGCTCCCAAAATTTTCTCTTCTGGGACTTCGTTTGCCCCTGCTTCAATCATAAAGATGCTTTCTTTGTCTGTGGTCAAAATTAAATCCATACTGGAGTAGGCTAGTTCTGAATCTGTGGGTAGGGCAAAATAAGTTCCATCTTTTTCTCCAATTCTTAAAGATCCGACTGGACCTTTCCAGGGAAGAGAAGATGTCGCAAGAGCTGCTGAAGTACCAATCATTGCAACGACTGCTGGATCGTTCTCTCCGTCAATTGATAAGACCATCGCAATAACTTGGACTTCTCTGCGCATAGTCTTGGGGAACAGAGGACGGATTGAGCGGTCAATAAGTCTACATGTTAAGATTTCTTCGTCTGAAGGACGGCCCTCGCGCTTTACCCAGCGGCTACCTTTAATTCTTCCTCCAGCATATAGCCGCATCATGTAGTCAACGGTTAGCGGGAAATAATCAAGGGGGACTTCTGAAGGGGAGGAGGTGACGCTTACAAAAACCATTGTGTCGCCCATTCTTGCTATAACTGCTGAATTTGCTTGTTCTGCAAATCTTCCGTATTCGAGGGTTACCTTTTTACCACCGATTTCAACTTCTTGGGTAATAATTTTTTTACTTGCCATTATTTTGGTTATTTAGAGAGTTCAAGTTTTTGTACGACCTCTCTATATCTGTTAACATCTCTTTTCTCAAGATAGGACAAAAGCCTTCTTCGTTTGGCTACCATTGACAGAAGTCCGCGTCTTGAGTGGACGTCTTTTTTGTGGTCTGACAAATGTTTTGAAAGACGCGTAATTTGTTCTGTAAGAAGCGCTATTTGTACTTCGGGGCTACCGGTATCTTGCGTTCCTTGAGAGAACTCGTCAATTATCTTTTTTTTATCTAACGAGGTTAGTGCCATACGTCATGTGATTCCACGCGTCCATCCCGGAGCAGTTTAGGCGAGCCTAGAATCCATCTATTTCAAGTATTATACCAGGTAAAAGGTTGAACGGCAAATGCTTCATAAGTTTTTCGTCTTATGGAAGGGTTGTACCTTTGTAGACTCTTGGTTCTTGGGTCCATTCGGCGGGTGTATTTTGTACTACTGGTGTTGGCGAAGGGCTTGGATTTACTACTGTAACTGGTTCAAGACGAGCGCCGCTTGATAGTAAGCGCGAAGCGCGAGTGAATGTTTCTGCCGTAATTCCTTTTTGGAAGTTATCGGAACCAGCGCGGAGTCCCATAAAGAGATTGGTTGCAATATCTGGGGTAACGTTAAGACTTGCTGATTCTAAGATGTCATGCACAACTTCAGAAATGCTTGAGGCTTGAGGATTGATGAGTTCTAAGTTCTGGGTAAAGTTTTGTACGGGAGCATTGCCTACAACGGCAACACGAGTATTTTGATTGAAAAGCTCTTCGTTTTTGGCGAATTTTCCCAAAGAATCTCTGCTAGCCGCTCCAACTACTATAACGAGCTCTCCTGCAACTCCTCTGTAACCTACGATTACCTGATCTTTGTTGGGGGGGGTTGTACCTGCTTTAGGACTAATAACTAGCATAAACTTGCCATTTTCGATGTTGTAGCTTACGCGTTCTACGGAGGTTGCATCGTACTCCTCAAAAGAGATGGTTAGATTTTTGTTGTCTATTGAGTCTGTGACTTTTTGTACTCCGACTAATCGGTTGAACTCTACAATCATCGGGGAGGGGGCGGCAATTGTGGTTTCCTTGCCGGCTTCTTGAAGAGCAAGCATCAAAGAGGTAGCGCCTGCAACAGTGTCGAGCGAAGGGTTTTCGGGCATCAGGATAACCACAGACTTAATGTCTTTTAAATTATCTTGAAAGCTTTTTATATCTAGGGTTTGCATCTTGGGGCACATTGTAACACAACTACAGGCCGGAATCAACCTGGAAAGTATTTTGCTGGGGAGGAGTCGCCGTGTCAGTTTCGTGTTTCCACAAAAAGACTTGGTTTTCTCCTCCCCAACTTTGGGCCTTTACACTGCCGGAACCGGCATGTCGGCCCAGAAGAGCCGGCGTTCGGGGCAATGGGTTTTCAGGATCGCTGCCGTGATGACCGGGCCCAGTCTTCCCGCGGTTGTAACCTCATTAGCACCACCTTGTGCGATTGGTGATGGGCTCCGGTCGAGGAACACGTGCTGGTAGCCCGGGCTGCCGTTCGGCATAGTCTGGATTTGCCACGCCCAAACCTCCCACAAGAGCGCTAGCCGAACGCGGTAGACGCGCACCTCCAGTGCTCGGTGCGTTTGGGTCACAAACCGCGCCTGGTCGTGGGTGAGAGACAACCCTGGTTGATTGGTCAGAATTTCCACCGGCGTCATTTTATCGCCGTTAGGAAGGCAGGCCAGGCGGGCTACACCGCGGTGGGTTCCTAGCCTTCCGCCGCTCTCAGACAGGCAGATGGCAAAGTCTACCTTGGGAAAGGCGTTTACTGGCAGGGCATACCCCCAGTGGATCGTCTCGCCAGTGATAGGATGTTCCCGAGTTTCGAAGGGCTCACGCTTTAACTCGATACGGCCGTCGCCCAGTTCTCGTATTGTGTATCCTCCTGCCGTCTTTGGCCACAGACTAGTAAAGCCTGAGCCTTCGGGAAAAGTGATTTGCAAGCCAGCCATGACTGCGCCCTCCTTTGCTTGTCTTTAAAGACAGCTCTCTGGCTACCTAGACGCAACGCTCCAGATACTCCAGAAATGCTGCCTTTAAACGGTACTTATTGGTAAAGAAAATGTGCAAGACTTTTTGAGTTACCCGGCTACACCACGGGGAGGTAGTCTTTTTGTAGCCATATTCAGTTCTGCGGGGCAAGCTACTCAAAACAGCCAGGGGCCGTTCTTTCACTTGTCCCGCAGGGCGTTGTGCCAGATTACGCTGCCTGGAACGCCAGATAGGCGAACCTCAGGACGGTGCCGTCTCCTTCGCCTACGCTGTCAAGCTCGATGAGTGAGAAGCCCGACAGCCCAGTAATCTTCCTGGCCATGTCGAGCCCGTCGTCATGGTGAACTTGTAGACTAAGCACACCGCGTTCGTAGGCGACCAGGTCGACCTTGTAGACTCCGGTCAACCCATAAATGGCCCCTCTCAGAACATTGCCCCTCGTCCAGCCGGGAACATTCTCGATGTGGACGCCAGTAACGATACCAACTGGCGGTTCTACGACGAGGTTACGGGCAGAAACTGGTTTGTCCAGGCTCGTCATCTCAGCCGCCATCTGGCTCAGTGTCTCCAACAGCGGGCGGATCTTTTGGTGGACTCGCTCCACGTCGGCGAAGTGGGCATTTTCTGACGTCGGACCGGTCAGCGCCTCGCATTCCCGGACCAACTTCTGAGCCTTGTCTACAAAGATCTCCCTGTAGTTTCGACCAATGGTCATTTCCGCCACCTTTCTTGAGTTGGTTTTTATGTGCATTTGACAGAAACGAAATTGCTCTCGCTTCTCTCTTTGAAAACACCCTTCGGCTGTGCTCAGGGCAAGCCAGTGAATGATGTGCTCAAAGGGTCTGCTGGGCGGGGGGTGAAAAATGTGCTTTGAGACCGCTAGCCTCAGTTTGTGCAGGTATTGTATCATAAAACCGATAGTAAGTCAACCTGTAGTAGTTGTTTGTTTAGGTTTTTAGGAGGCGTAAGTCGTATTTCCAGACCTTTTGGTCATTTGTAATTAAGGTTAGTTTTTCGGTTTTTGCTTGTGCTATCAACATCCGGTCAAAGGGATCGTTGTGATAAGGTGGGAGTATTCCCACAGCCAGTGCATGCTTGGCTTCTATGGGGATTAGTTTAAAATCTGCTTTTTCTATAACTGATTTTATGTCAGAACGAAATCTAATCTTGTTTTTCTGAGTTTTAATAATGATTTCCCAGATTGTAACGACACTAACATATACTCTGTTGGTAGGATCAGAAATCAGAGCTTTTACCTTTTCTGAGAGTCTCTTGTTTCCTTCGACCGACCAGATGAAGGTGTGAGTATCTAGGAGAAACCCTTTATTTCTTTTCATTAACAGGTTCTTCGTTTGGAAAAAGTTCGCCTTCGTAAAAAAGTTTATTGATTTCTTCGTCCTCATCGTCGAAATCATCAGATACCCAAATCTTTCCCTTAAGGAATCCTAGTTTGCGGGGCAAAAGCTCTTCTTTGTGGGGCACCAGTTTAGCAACCGGTTTACCGGCTTTGGCAATGATTACTTCTTTTCCTTGGGCTACTTGTTTAAGAAGCTTGGAGAGATTAGTTTTTGCTTCATGAATGTTGGCTGTTATCATAACAGCTTATGTTAGCTAACTTAGCTAACTTTGTCAATTAACTGTTGGTTCTTTGGGTGCTTTTGGGAGGTTGGAAGGCTTCGAGGGTGTCTCCGATTTTGAAGTCGAGTTGGGGTTCAAAATATATTCCAAATTCCCCTTGCTCGACTTTGTCTACTTCCTGTTTTTGTGTTTTTAGAGAAAGGGCTCGTATGTTTCCTAAAGTTTTGTCTTCCCGAACAAGTCTTAACTTGTCGTTTTTTGTGATTCTGCCTTCAAGGATCTTGCAGCCTGCTATGCGTGTATTTTTTTCGTGTGGGAATTGGGCGATAACTTGGGCGCGGCCAACCACTTTTTCGCTTTGGGATTCCTCAAGTTCTTTTTGCCATTTTTCAACATCCGCTAAAAGTTCATAGATTATTTTGTAGCTATAGATTTTTACCCCTTCTTCGTCGGCCATTTTTTGGATGTCTTTGCCGGCACGGGTATTGAATCCTACTAGGGGGCTATTAGTAGAAGAGGACATGGTGACATCTGATTCGACAAAATCTCCGACTCCGGCAAAGGCTATTCCTACTTTTTCTCCTAATTGACCCTTGATTGCTTCTAGGGAACCAGCTGTATCGGCTTTTAAGATAATCCAGAACCCTTCCCTTCTCTTGCGCGAGGGTCGTAGATTGTAGGTGGTGGAAACAGAACTGAGCGGGGACTCGTTGCTTGTTATAAATGCCCCCACAAGAGGCAGGGTGTCGAACCCAAGCACTTCTACAGGATCTCCCGGAAGAGCCTCGGACACTGGTTTCCCACTCTCATCAAAAAGTCCACGAACTTTGGTTTTTACCCCTTCTGTTCCGATTAGACTGCCTATTTTGAGAGTTCCGTCTTTGACGACACAAGAAACTACGGGGCCACGCCTGGCGTCCCGCTCTGTTTCAACAACAACGGCCTCAATGGGCCCTTCTGGATTGCTTTTCAGTTCTAGTAATTCGGAAGTTAGAGAAAGCATTTCTAAAAGTTCTTCGATTCCCTGGCCGGTTTGCGAGGAAACTTCGATAGCGACAACATCGCCTCCGCGACCTTCCAAAAGGACTCCCTCTTGTGCCAGCTTTCCTTTTACAACTTCGACTTGTGCAGTTCCCAGATCAACTTTTGTTATAGCGACGATAAAGGGTGTTTGTGCTTCTCGAAGGTATTCCAAAGATTCTTTTGTTTGGGGCATCGGGCCATCGTCTGCGGCAACTACAAGAATTGCAATGTCGGCGAGCTTTGCACCGCGGGAGCGCATATTGTTGAAGGCCGCGTGGCCAGGAGTGTCTATAAAGGTAATTTTTTTGCCTTCTTTTGTTTCGGTTTGCCAAGCTCCGATACTTTGGGTTATCCCGCCAGCTTCTTGGAGAGCAATTGAGGTGTTTCTGATTTTATCAAGAAGCGAGGTTTTGCCGTGGTCAACGTGACCTAGAACGGCAACAATTGGTGGACGTGTTTGTAGAGTCATGGTTTATGGTGAGAAGGTTATTACTTCTCATTGTTGTCTGATTCGGCTGATTCAGAATTGACTTCTTCGGGTTTTGGCTCTTCTGGGGTTTCAGGTTCCGGCTGGTCAGTTGTTGGTTCTTCCACAGGTTGTTCTGCTTCGGTCACTTCTTCTTCTGGTGTTGCCGGTTTATTGTCGTCACTGGCACTGCCTGGCGTGGCGTCTTCAGTTACTGCTTCTTTTTTCTCACTTGTGCCTTCTTCGGAAGGTTTAGCGGTTTCATCTGCGCTTTTGGCTTCCGTTTCAACCACTTCTTCTTTTTTCTCAGAGGGAGTTCCCTCTATTTCTATTTTCCAGCCTGAGAGTTTTGAAGCAAGGCGAACGTTTTGACCTTCTTTTCCTATGGCCAAAGACAATTGGTCTTCGGAGATAAAGACTCTTGCTTCCTTGTTTTTCTCGTCTAGTTTAACTGTGGCGCCATCTGCGGGAGATAACGCAGAGGCTATGAATTGTTCGGTTGTTGTACTGAAAGGAATAACGTCGATTTTCTCGTCGTTTAACTCGCCGATAACTGCTTGGACGCGCACTCCTTTTTGGCCGACGCACGAGCCAACCGGATCAACTCCCGACTGATTGGAGGAAACTGCAACTTTTGTACGGTTGCCTGCTTCTCTGGCTATGGCTTTAATTTCTACCGAGCCGGAACTTATCTCAGGAACTTCACGAGCAAAGAGCTTGACTACTATTTCGGGATCCGAACGGGATAGAATTATCTCCCGGCCTTTATCGGTTTCTTTTATTTCCTTTAGTAGGAAGGTTAGGCGTTGATTGAGGTTAAATTTCTCGTTAGGAATTCTTTCCTGGGGAGGGACAATTGCTTCAGTTCGTCCAATATCAATGCGGACATTGGGGCCATCAAAGCGAAGGATTGTGCCGGAAACTAATTGTCCGACTCTTTTTTCATATTGGGCCAATACCGCTTCTTTTTCGGCTTCTCTTATCTTTTGAAGGATTACTTGTTTTGCTGTTTGGACCGCGATTCGACCAAAACCCGGAGGAGTAACGTCTTCTCTTTTGTCGCCTTCCAGTAAAAATACGCGGGCTTCTCCGGTTTCGGGATCTAAAGTTGCGTCGAATTCTTTTTCCTCAACGTCTTCTCCTCTTTCGCGAACGTCTCGTTTGTAGGCTGCGACTATTGCCTGTTTAATAGTATCAATGACCAACGTCGGATCTAGGCCCGATTCCTGGGCAATTGCATTTAGAGCTGATGAGAATTCTGTTCTTGCTAAGGCTGCCATGTATTTTAGAGATTGGACATTGGAGGTTAGAGGTTAGAAAAACGTCTCCTTTACAAAAAAGGGTGGGTTGATCCCACCACTTTCCACCTGAGTCCTTATCTGTCTTTTGAGTTTACCGCTCGACGCACAAAAAGTCAATGAAGCCAAATGCTAGTATATAGTTAATGGTTGCGGTAGAGAGAAAGGTAGCCGAACAATTGCAACTAAAGCAAAACGAGAGCCGGGTCGTGGCTACAATGCTTGTTTTGATGGGTGCTTTTGTTGTCGACACAAGGCGATTGTTTACATATAAATCGGGAGCAGTGGGACCTATATATCTTGATAATCGGCTAATAATGAGTCGGCCGGTTTTTTGGGAGAGGATAACTCAAATCCTTGCACGGAGAATACGCGACGATATTGGGATAGAAAATGTGGATATGTTGAATTGTGTGGCTACCGGGGGCTTAATACACGGTTCACGCGTGGCAGTTAAGTTGGGCCTTCCACTTTGTTGGGTAGATCACGACGGAAGCTTACCTCATGTAGAAGGTGCTGTTCTCCAGCCAAGGCAAAGAGTGGTAATCATAGAGGATCATCTTACGTCGGGAGGATCTGTGTTGAGCGACATTGATGTACTAAGGCGAGAGGGAGTACTTGTTGAGTGGTGTTTGTCTGTTTCTACGTATGATCCCGAGAGAGTTAAGGATCGGCTTAGGGCGGAAGAGGTTAGTTTTATGCCGATATGTGATCTTGATTCTCTACTTGCTGCTTCTTTGAAGGCAACGAGGATTGCACAAGAGGATTTTTTGAGTGTCAAAGAGTGGGTTCGCGATCCAGAAGGATGGCTTGCAAATCACAAGGGATGAGGTGTTTTACTTCTCTCTTTTCAACTCTTCAAGGGCTTTTTTTTGCTTCGAGGTAAGGTCGCCCCATTTGGGAATATCGATATGAAGCCTTATATAAAGATCACCACGGCCACGGCCATTTGGATCGGGCATGCCACTTCCGGATAGACGTAAAACTGTTCCGGGCTGGACTCCTGGTTTTATGCGGATCTTAGTATCTCCTTCGGGAGTAGGAATTTTGATTGTGCTTCCTGCGAGGGCGTCAAAGAGTGGAACTTGAACATCCACAAAGAGATCATCGCCAGATCTTTGGAATCGCTTGTCTGGCCGAACATTTATTGTCAATAAAAAATCCTGAAAGCGGATTTGTGAACCGTCACTAATGCCCGCTGGGATTTTGACTTTTCTTTTCTTGCCTCCTACGGAAATTTCTTTTTCTGCTCCTTTGAAAGCCTCTATAAAATCCAGTTCGACACCTACATGGAATTGCCTAGCACGTTGGCCGAATGGGGAAGCAAAGCCGAAAAACTCCTCAAAGATCTCAAGGGGGTCGGAGAAACCAAAATCTTCTGGTGTTCCATTTTTACCGCCATATGTGTATGTAAAACGAAACGGGCTTTGGCCCCAGTCTCTTGAGAAGCCCTCGAAAGGATTGCCATTCGGGGAACCTCCTCCTTGGCTGAATGCTGCGTGGCCATATTGGTCGTAGGTTTCCCGTTTCTTTGAGTCTTTTAAAATTTCGTAGGCTTCGTTTATTTCTTTAAACTTTTTCTCGGCTTCCGTGGTTTTGTTTCTATCTGGATGCCACTGAAGAGCAAGTTTTCGGTAAGCAGATTTTAATTCTTTATCTGAGGCCGATTTATTGACTCCGAGAGTTTCGTAGTAATCCTTCTTCATTGGTTAGGAAAAAGTATAGAAAACCCTGACTTCAATATAACCTTCCATTCAATGTTGTATTCTGAGTAGAGAAGTGCTCCTGATGCGGCCGCCAGTATTAGAAGGGTGAAAGAAATAAAAGGTTTTTTAAGTATTTTATCTATCCAGTTGTTTTGTTCGCCTCTAATTTGTTTGGCCTTTGGTGATTTGTTTATGTTTTGAATGTTCTTGCTACCAATAACAGAACCGCTAATACTCTCCCTGTTTGATTTGAAGTTCTTATTTCTCACTTTATTTTGTCTTGTTTTGTTCTGATTCTGGTGATTTGTTTGTGTTTTGAACATCGCTGCCTCCCAAAACCGACCCTTCTATATTATTATGTGTAATGTTCTGCACTACTACATTTTTGATCTTAATGTTAATAACGGTCTTTCCGTCTGACGAGGTCAGGCTTCTGTCTGGTTGCAACAGTGAAATTGTGGGTGAAGAGGCGGTACCCGCAGTGTTTCCATTATAAATTTCTTGAAGTTCTGCTAGTATTCCCTCAATTCTTTTCGACTGATCCTCTGTCATCTCCTCTCCTCAGATTGTCCGAACTTTTGGTTTTTACCACAGTCAACACGCTCTTGTAAGTATCCTTACCATCTACCGATAAGACAGCTGTGTGCTCTCCTGGTTTGTTGAAGGCTAAGCCAACCATCTCCTGTAGAATGTTTCCACTCCCAGTTCCACTTAATTGAACTTTAAAGTTGGGACCATTCGGAGCAAGAAGGTCGATTCCGTCTGGGTCAAACATATTTATCTTAACATCATGCGCAGAGCGTGCTTCGCCAATGATGTTGGCCACAATAAACATTTTTGGATGTGATGTGGGAAATTTCATAACACCTAAAATATCGAATATTCCCACTATACCCAATTTTCCACCTGTCAGGACAAACGCATGGTCAGCAAAAAGAACATAATTGGTTTTAACTAGTTTGTTTTTTTGCTTCTTCATTTTACGACCTCTCCTTCTTCGGCGGCTTTTTTGTCTGATTCTCCTTCTTTTTTATCTCCGCCTTCCTTATCTTCTTTGGATTCTTCGGCAGGAGGTTTATCACCATAGACCGATTGACCTATGGTTTGTAGAACTTCTGAGAGTTTATTGGAAACCTCCTCGACTTGTTCCTTTGTCGCGTCTTCCTTTGTTAAAACTTCTTTAACGTTCTTAACTTCTACTTCAACTTTCTCTTTAACATCGCCGGGCACTTTGTCTCCGGCGTCTTTTAGGGCTTTTTCTGCTGTAAAAACTAGCGCGTCTGCTTGGTTTCGAGCTTCTATTGATTCTTTTTTGGCTTGGTCTTCTGCGGCATGAGTTTCTGCTTCAGCTTGTGCCTTTTTGACTTCTTCTTCGGATAATCCGACTGCGCCGGTAATTTTTATTGATTGAACTTTTCCGGTTTTCGTGTCTTTTGCGGATACGGTTAGTATCCCATTGGCATCCAAGTCAAAGGTTACTTCGATCTGGGGGACTCCACGGGGGGATGGAGCAATGCCGTCTAGAACAAAGCTTCCCAAAGATTTATTGTCTTTTGCAAGGGGGCGTTCACCTTGACTAACATGGATCTCAACTTGGGTTTGGTTATCTGAAGCGGTTGAGAAGGTTTGAGATTTTGAGGCTGGAACGGTTGTGTTTCTTTCTATCATTCCCGTTGCTACCCCTCCTAGGGTTTCAATGGAAAGGGTAAGCGGGGTTACGTCTAAGAGAAGTACGTCTTTAACCTCTCCTCCTAAAACTCCGCCTTGAATGGCGGCCCCTATTGCTACTACTTCGTCGGGGTTAACACCGCGATGGGCGTCTTTGCCGAAGTAATTTTTCACTTCTTCTTGGACTTTAGGCATTCTGGTCATACCCCCAACGAGAATAACTTCGTCGATGTCTTTAGGGGAAAGTCCAGCGTCCTTTAAGGCTGCTTCAAGGGGCTTTATTGTTCCTCGAATTAGACTTTCTACCAGGGCCTCGAGTTTTGCGCGAGAAAGTTTTAAAGAAAGGTGGAGGGGTTGGCCGTTGTGCTGGGTGATGTAGGGTTGATTAATCTCCGTTTCTGTTGCGGAAGATAGATCAATCTTTGCTTTTTCAGCAGCGTCTCTTAAGCGTTGAAGGGCTTGTTTGTCGTTTTTAAGATCAACACTGTGCTCTTTTTTAAATTCTTCGGCAATCCAGTCAACTACTTTTTGGTCAAAATCGTCCCCTCCCAAATGGGTATCGCCGTTTGTGGCTTTAACCTCAAACACTCCTTCGCCCAATTCTAGAATTGAGATGTCGAATGTTCCCCCGCCCAGATCGTAGACAGCAATCGTGTGGGCGTTTTTCTTGTCCAGCCCGTAAGCAAGAGCAGCCGCTGTGGGTTCGTTTATTATTCTTTCGACTTTAAGGCCTGCAATCTCACCTGCTTGTATGGTTGATTGGCGTTGGTTGTCGTCAAAGTAGGCAGGGACTGTTATTACTGCTTGTGTAACTTTCTCACCGAGATAATCCTCGGCATCTTTTTTAAGTTTTCTTAATACAAAGCTTGAGATTTCTTGGGGTGTGTATTCTTTTTCTTCTACTTTAACAACAGCCATTCCATTCTTGCCATTTTTCACTTCATAGGAAACCATGTCGTGGGTCTTTTTTGCTTCGGGATCGTCGTACCTTCTGCCCATTAAACGTTTGACAGAAGAGATTGTATTCTTGGGGTTTAGGATCATTTGGCGTTTTGCAACGTCTCCAACGAGGTTTTTGACAGGTTCTACGACGGAAGGAGTTATGTTTCTGCCAGTATCTGAGGCAGGAATAACCTTAGGAGTTCCTCCCTCCATTACTGCTACTACTGAATTGGTTGTTCCTAGGTCTATGCCTATAATTTTTCCCATCCTTCGGCTCGCTGTGCTCGCTCAGGACAAGTTGCCCTTAAGCTGCACTCCTTTCTTTTTGTGTGTGTTTTTCATCTTTATAGATCCTTCGCTCAGGATGATTGTCTATCATTGTAGACAATCACTTTCGCTGGTCTTAGTATCGTTCCGTCTTTCCATTTGTAGCCATCTGTTAGAACTTCGGCTATTGAACCTTCTTGGCCTCCTACAACTCCTTCTATTGCTTCGTGGGTCGCGGCGTCAAAAGTATCTCCCTTTTGGGTTTGAATTTTTTCAATGCCGGCACTTTCTAAAACTTTATAAAACTCGTCCAAGGCCATTTCAATTCCAGGATCCTTTAGGTATCCTTGGGCTTTTTGAAAATTATCTAGAATTGGCAGAAGTTTTTCCACCAGGCTTTTATTGGAACGGGCAAGAACCTCACACCTCTCGCGCTCTACTCTTTTTACCAGGTTCTGGTAGTCTGCCAAAGCTCTTACCAAAGCTTGATCGTCTTTCTTGGTGATATTCTTACCTTTGCCCATTTCTAGTTTTTAATTGTATGCCTCAGAAAGTAAAGAGCTAAAGTAACGGACAACTGGAATTATCACTGGATAGTTTAGGCGGGTAGACCCGATTACCGCTAGCGCCCCTTTTGTTTGTGGGGTAGTAAAGCGACAAGCAATTATACCTACCGGTTCAAAGTTTTGCCAACCGGTATCTTCTCCAAACATTATTTCAACTGGTTCGTCCCATTCCCCTAACATCAGAAGATCTCTTATTCGTTTTCCTTCCTCTAAGAGGGCTAGTACTTGAGCGGTTACGTCGATATTGTAGAACTCTGGGCTAAGAAGAATGTTGGCATAACCTGAATGCCAGACTTCACCGTTATCTATTACTGCAACGGTTAGGGTTTTTGTAGATTGACTCAGGGCCAGAGTTGCTTCTTGCATAAGTTTTTCAAAGTTGTCGCGAGTTTCTAAGACGCGTTGTTTGGCTGCAACTTCTTCTCCTACGGTTAGTTGCTTTTCCTGCATTAGCTGGTCTACATAAAACTTCATTGCTTTTGGGGATGGGATACGGCCTGCTGAGGTGTGGGGTTGGCGAAGATAGCCTAGATTGGTTAGGGTTGCCATCTCATTTCTTATTGTTGCCGGAGATACTCCAAGGTTGTATTTTCTATCGAGGTTATCCGAGCCTACGGGTTCTGCTGTTTCTATGTATTCCTCGATTACGTTTTTTAATATCTGGATTTGCCGCTGAGTTAAGGGTTCCATACAAATTAGGGGCTAGTGACAAGTGATACTCACACACAATGACTAGCCAGATTGGCACTAGGGTAACACGACTGCTAAGCGGTTGTCAACTCCTATTTAATCGAGGTCAAGCGGGTGTGAGGGTTGAAATATGGCTAGAGGGTGAGATAATCTCGTTGTCGGCAGAGAATTTTTGTTTTTGTAGTCGTATAAGGAGGAGGCTGTGGTAGATAGTGGGATTTCTGGATTTTCCCCGGACAATCCGTGGAGGCTGGATGTTGACGGAGGGCCAGACGGCGAGGAGGCGATACGCATTCTCGAGCAAGCTGGGGTTTTTGTTTCGGTGGTTCGTTCGTCAGAAAAACCGTCGCCCTGGCTTCTTACCCCGGTTCGGCAAGTGGTTGGTTTGGACGACATTCGCGCTTTTGCGGGTTTACAGAACCTTAAGAGCGTGCGTTCCTATCTTGAGGGTATACTGAATCGCAGATAAGAGCGTATTGCGCTTTTTGAAAAGGATACACGGGATGGGATTAGTAATGCTTGAAGCGGGAGGCATGTTTCTTCTGACTGCTGTTGCGGATTGGGAGCGAGCTGTGAGGTTTTCACCTCTGGTTGGAGCTGGAGACCCAGTTGCCCTCGTTTTCCATGAAAATCCAAACCTGCTGCGGCATGGGGAGATGAAAGAGGGGTTAACCTTATTTGGTCGCAACGCGCGGCCGTTGGGGGGCTTGTACGATGCGGAGTTGGTCGGCGCGTTGATACTTGTCAGGCCCGTGGGAAGTTTTCCCGGATCCTCTGGGCAGAGGCTCCTTCGCTTTGCTACTATTCTTGAGGCTATCGCCATGTGTAGTCGCGAGATGCTGCTTGTACAGAAAGACAACTCCCCTTAAGAAGGAGGACTCACGTCCTAGTAGGGTCTTTTGGGCCTGGTTGGTTGTTTGTTTTGACGGGAACGTTGAAGCGAATTGCCGGCCGGGCCCTTGAAATTTTTAGGAAGGTGGGCTTTCGGATTGAGGAGGGGTAACTGTGTCGCCTGAGGAGGATAGACTATTCTTATTGGAGGTAAGGAGTGTTGAGAATTTTTTGAGGGTAGAAAGGAGAACACTCAGCTCTTTTACCCCAAGGAACCAGGTTGTTAGAAGATATATTGCGATCCCAATAGTTGCTACGACGAATGTAAGAACAATTAAGTTTGCTGTATAGCGGGTATCAAGAACAAAGTGTTCGAAAGTAGTAGGAAGAGCAAGCCCAAATTTCCCCAAAAAGGAGAGTTTTTTATCCCAGGCGGATCGATCTAGGACTCTTAAGAGTATAAACATGACAGATCCTGAAAGAGAAGCTGCAGCAATGACCTTGGTTAGAGTTTGTTTGATGTTGTAGTTGGCAAAGCCTTTTACCCTTTTTGATAAAAGGCCGAACAAAACGATTACTTGGAAAATTCCTGCTAAAGAATAACTTAAAGCAAGAGACCATGTGGGTAGCCTCAGTCCAAGTACAAATACAAGTCCCAGAACTACGTTGACTCCAATTGTTAGAAAGGAAACTTTAACCGGAGTGGTTGTGTCGTGTAGGGCGTAAAAGGCTCGGGAGATTAAGAGCGATAGAGAGTAGGCAAAAATGCCAATAGCAAAGGCGGATAAAACATAACCTGTTTGCAATGTATCGTCCCATGTAAAACGCGGGCTTCCGAAAGCAAGACGGACGATTGGGATACGAAGTACGGCAAGGAGTACGCTTGCCGGTACTACAAAAAAGATTATTTGGCTAAATGAGGCGGCGAAGGTTATTTTAAATTCTTCAATTCTTCCGGTTGCCTGTTTTGACAGTTGAGGAAGAGAGGCTTTGGCTATTGATAACCCAAACAGACTTGTTGGGAGCACTGCTACGGAGTCACCAAATTTAAAGTAAGTCAAACCTCCGGCAACGAGGGAGGCAAGAAACAAATCCACCAATCTCTTTGCTTGGAAAGCAGATAGTTCGATTATTCTTGGAAGAGCAAGTTTGACCACTTTTTTAAGATGGGGGTTTGAGAAGTTTAGAGATAATACTGGTCTGAACCCTAGACTTATTGCCAAGGGTGCTTGGATTGCAAAATGCAAAAAGCTTCCGATTACGGCTCCTATTACTGGGGCCATAAGACCAAGCTTTTCGGCGAAGAAAACGGTTGTAAGGATGATTCCTGCATTGTAGAAAAGCGGGGCGATTGCCGGAATGATAAAGCGCTGATTGGATTCAAGGACTGCGGTGAAAACATAACTTGCTGCAAAAAACATTTGAGCAATAAGCAGGATTCTAGTAAACAGGACTGTTTGGGCAACCTGATCTCCTGTAAATCCTGAGGCTACATGATCGTATAACGGATAGGCGAAGGTGAATATAAAAACAGAAAGAATAGAGAAGAGCGCGAGCATTACATTCAGGACGATTCCTGCTAGATGCCATGCTTCTTTTTCTTTTTTTTGGGCGAGGCTTTTGGCAAAGGTTGGGATAAACGCAGACGACATCGCCCCCAGGACGATTACTTCAAAAATGAGGTCGGGAAGCTGGAAAGCTGCTAGGTAGGTATCAAGTTCTCTCGCTGAAAAAAAATGAACAAAGACTCTGTTTCTTATTAGCCCCAACAGCCGGGAAGCGGCAATCATCAACATTATTACGGTTGCTGCCGACAGTATTGTTCTTTGTTTTGCGTAGAAGAAGGTTTTTCCTCGACGAAGAATTGTTTCGACCATACTTGTTCAATGCTAAATGATAAATGCTAAATGATAAAGCATCAAACATAGATGCTTTCAATTG
>MHCB01000028.1:500-19133 GCA_001816455.1 Candidatus Blackburnbacteria bacterium RIFCSPHIGHO2_12_FULL_44_25 | reverse complement strand
TTTCAATTGGCATATAAAGCATCAAACATAGATGCTTTCAATTGGCATATAAAGCATCAAACATAGATGCTTTCAATTGGCATATAAAGCATCAAAGATGCCTTCAACTTGCGTAGAAATTGGCAAATTTTGGATTTTGCCATTATAATCCCCGTATGCCAGTAATAAAATCAGCGAAAAAAGCGTTGCGACAAAGTGGGCGCAATAGACTCTCAAACGATAAAAGACGACAGGATTTTCGTGAGGCAATTAAGGGCTTTCGGGAAAGTCCAACCCTAAAACTGTTGAGTGGTGCTTATTCCTCTCTAGATCGAGCAGTTGACAATAAGGTAATACACCTTAATCGCGCCTCACGACTTAAGGCCAATCTTCAGAAACTTCTTAAAGGTTAACGCTCTAAAGGAATTCCCCTTTTTCATATGCTATATTGGGCTTGGAGCCTGTCATGCCCACGCCACGGAAAAAAGTCAACCTCATCCTTCGTGAAAGTTTCGAATATGGTAACTTGGGTCGAATTCTTACCTGGGCTCTGTCTGTGGGACGTATAATAGTAATAGTTACGGAATTGATCGTAATTGTTGCTTTTGTGTCTCGCTTTTGGCTTGATAGAACCCTAACCGATTTAAATGAAAAAAATGTATCGTTAAGGCGACAGGTCGAGGCTTCTGCCTTGGTCGAGGAAGATTTCCGGTCAGCCCAGGAGAGACTTGAGAGTTATAGGAAGATTGCTACGAAGGTTGGCTGGGCGGAACATACCCGTGGTACTGCTTCTCTTCTTCCGAATGGGGTTACCTTAACCAAGGTAACATTCACCAAGAACGAGCTGAACCTTTCTGGGATTTCTTTGTCTGAAGAGGGATTGGCAGGGTTTTTGAAAGCTTTGCGAGAGTCAGGAGATTTTGAGAACCTCAACTTGGTTAACCTTTCTTTGGCGACAGAGGGCCGACAAGGATTGGTTTTTGTGGTGAAAGGAGGAGTAAAAGATGGCAATAGCCGTTAACTATAGGGAACAATATGCTCGTTACGGTAGATATTTCAAGACTATTATTGATAAGTATAGTAAGAAGCCTGCTGTACGCACTAGTGTTGAGCTTTTATTGACGTTGTTTACAATCTCATTTTTCGCGGTTTTTGCCCTTCGCCCTACTGCGGTTACTATTGCTAGGCTCGTTTCCGACATAAGAACTCAAAGAGATATAGAAGGCCGTTTAACCGAAAAGGTTGATAGTCTTAGAAAGGCCCAGGCGGTACTTAGTGCGGAACAAGCGAGAATTGTACTTTTGGATCAGGCTCTGCCGCGAGGGCCTCACCCAGACCAATTGGTGCAACAGATCGAGGGTTTGTCGCAAACATATGGTGTGGGCTTGGAATCTTTGAGTGTTGGCAAGACTCTGATTCTTGGAAAGACAGACAAGAAAAAGGCAGAAAAATTCGGGACTTTTGAGGTTTCTTTTTTAGTCAGAGGGGACTATGGGGGCACAATCTCGTTTTTGGAGGAGTTGGAGGATTTAAGACGGGTTGTTAACTTAAATTCTGTTTCGTATGGGCCGAGCACTAAGCAGGGAGAATCCGGGGTAATAATACTTACTGTGGGGGCTCAGATTCCGTACTACCCCGAAGAGAGGAAGAAATGATGGAACAGAGAAAGCCGTCGAGTATACTACTGTTAGGGGTTATAACTACAATCACCGTTTTTATCTGGATTTCCTTTGAGGTCTACCAAATACTCAACAAGAGGAGTTTGGAGGAGATACCGACTGCTGTCTTGGCTCCCCTTTCCCCAATTCTTGATACAAAAGCTTTAAGAGAACTTGAGTCAAAAAAGTATTTCGAAAACACTTCTTTCACTTCGAGTTTTAATGTTGGAGCAATTTTAGGAACTTTGCCTTCGGAGAGTTCTCCGAGTGCGGAGGCTCAATGATTATGCGTAAAAAACATACTATACCAACAATTTTGGGTCTTTTCGTGTTGATCGTGGGCATTGCTGCGGGGGTTTTCTTGATTCAGACCCAACAAAGTTTCCGGTTGTCTGCAAACCCGACAGAAGTGCCCCAGAGTGTACGGGTAACAAATGTTACCGATAATTCTTTTACTGTTTCTTGGTTTACTCCAAAAAAAACCAGAGGGTATTTGGGTTTTGGAAAGAACGAATCTTTGGGCTCTACTGTGAATGGCGCAACAGAGGGCCTCGCGAGCCTTCATTACTCGGAGGTGAAAGGGCTTTTGCCTGGGACTGATTATTTCTTCAAGATAGGTTCCGGAGAAAATCTTTTTGATGACAACGGAGATCTTTATAAAGTAAAGACGGCTCCTGGGCTTTCTGGTAGTAGAAAAAACGAGTCTGTGTTTGGGAAAATTACTCCGGTAAGAACTGTTGCGGGGCGTGTGATTGTGTTTATCACTGCTCCTGGAATCTCTCCTCTTTCGACTTTGGTTGATCAGAATGGAGATTGGGTTTTGAATATCTCCTCTGCACGATCTACCTCTCTTTCTTCGTATGCTGCCTACACTAGTGAAACTATCGTTGAAATTTTGGGAACAAGTGAACGGAATCAGACAACTTCGGCAAAGATCAAAGTACAGGCTGCGCGTCCTGTTCCTGCTATGTTTTTGGGAAAAAGTTATAATTTTACTGACTCTAAAGCTTTGGAATCTGGGGGCTTGCCTGAATCTTTCTTAAACCTAGCAAGTGTTACGGGTTCCGGCACACCCACCCCAACGCCTACTGGTAAACCTACACCAACACCGACTCCAAAAGGGACTGGTGGAACTGCTATTACCACACCAACGCCAACTCCCACACCGACTCCAACAAAAAAACCCACCCCGACGCCTACTGGTAAACCTACACCAACACCGACCCATTCGACCAGCTCAGGGCAAGCTCCAAAAGTTGCCACGGCAACTGCTGCTGCCTTGCCTTCTGCGGGAGGCTTGACACCTACTATTGGCGCTTTCATAATGGGTTTATCACTGCTTGCTTTAGGAACTTTGATTCCTGCGCTTTTTGTGAGAAATGCTTGAGGAAGTCTTTTTGACTTTCTGTCCTATCGGCCTGCCATGAACGATAACAACAAAAACACAAACCCAAATCCAGCTTCGCCAAATCCTGGCTCTACCTCTCCGAGCCCTTTTGGTTCGTCAAAACCAGACAGCAGTCCGTCTCAGAACAAGCCGTTGTTTGTTACCGAGGAGGAGTCCACTGCTCCCCCTGCTCCTGTTGCTTCTGCTCCGCCGGCTTTTCCTGTCCCTAATCCCGCGCTGGCTACACCCAGTCTTCCTTCGTTAGAGCCCAAGGTTGAGCCGCCTAAGTCTCCCACCCCCGTTCTACCTCCTATTTTTGCTGGTGGTGGAGGTGGTTCTTCGGGCACTTTGCCCCCGGTCATGTCGGTACCCAAAAAGGCTTCGAAAGCAAAGCTTATTGCGGGACTCGCGGCGGTTGCTTTGCTGGTGGTCGCCATTCCTTTGGCAGTATTTGTTATAAGTCAGAATACAGAACTGAGGGAGAAGGCTGCTGATGCTGATATTGGTGGTGGTGGTTGTGAAGCAGATGGTGTTGTTGGAACTACTACTGACGGTGCTGGATGTACCCGCAATGTTCATAGTAGGTCCGACTGTAGCACTTATGAGGGTGGGCCTTATGACTGTCCTGGACCACAGCAACCTGTTCAGAATCCTGTTGATGCGGGTAAGCAAAATAGGGAGGACAATTCAGATAACCCTGACTCTACTGGGCAGAGGTGCGATAAGGATGCTGTCATACGAACAACGACAGACTCACAGGGTTGTACACGAAATGTTCATACAAGGGAAGACTGTACAACCTATGAGGGAGGGGCGTACAACTGTCCCGCGACAGGTGGAGGAGGTACTTCCGGAATTGGTGGTGCTTCTGGGGGGCAGAGCGGTGGTTCGTCGGGGCAGTCCGGAGCTTGTTCGGGAATTGAGAATGCAGGGCCGTTGGTTTCTTACCCATCTGAGGGTATAGATTTGGGAAACCAGACATATGCAAACTGTTCTGTTGTAACCGATTTTGTTGGCAAATATGGCTCACACGCAGGTAAGGCTTGGGCTCTTGAACGTACGTGCAAAGGAGGTGTTTCTGCAGCGTGTGATGGACAGAATCTGATTACACAATCTGCAGATGTTGTCCAGAGGCTTCTGTATGGCTATGGTGAAAGTGCTTGTAGTGCGTGGGTAACAGAGCACAATACTGAGGTTAAAAATTGCCAAGGTGCCACGCAGTGTACAGGGATTAAGATTTATAAGTATCCGTACAACTCAAATAACTTAGTGTCTAAACCATATGACCAGAAGTTAGCCCCTGGGGACCCAGTGAAGCTTTGTCTTGTGGCAACAGGGCCTGGAACTCCTGAGGTTAACATTAATGGGAGTGGTTGGAGGGTAGCGCAAGAGACTAACTCTGCCGGGGAACGTTGTTTGCAATACGATATACCGGGAGACGCGACAAGCATGAGCGTCGAAGGAAGACTCTGAGAATTACAAATGAATAAACTAAAAAGCAAAAGAACCGTTATTTTGATAATACTAACAGTGCTCCTGGCAGTTACGGCAGTTGGGACTTCTCTTTGGCTGTATTGGTTGAACACAAGACCCGTTGCTCCAACGGCTCCTGCGAGTAAGCCGAAAGCTGCCGGCCCGGTAAGCTGCGGCACAGAATCTTTCACCCTTGCTGGCGCTGGTCAGACTTCTAGTGCGCCTCAGGGTTCGGGTGGTGCTTCTGTTGGCGGGTCAGCGCCTACGCTTACCCCTACGCCAAAACCAGGGACGCCGACGCCTACACCTACAGGAACGTTAACACCTACCCCTACGCCAAAACCAGGGACGCCGACGCCTACACCTACCACGGCAGTTGGAGGCAGTTCTGCTTCGACTTCTACTCCGACGCCAACAAAGAAGGCTACTGGGGGTACGGCTGCGTCGAGTTCTTCACTGCCTACAGCAGGAGTATCAGCACCAATTTTGTATATGATATTTGCGGGAGCGTTAGTTTTGGCTTTGGGTTTGATATTGGCCCTGTAAAGAGAATTTCTTCAATCTAATATCTTGCGTTTCCAGGTTTCACGACAGATACTGGAAATTGCCATGGGGGGGACCAGTAATCGAAGAAAACTTGTTGTCGGAGTGCTTGCCGGACTCTTATTGTTGGTGGGGCTTGCTGTGGGAGTTTTTCTCGTACTTCAACAGCAAGAAATAAGAAAAAAGGCGGCTCCAGACACGACTCTTTCAGTGTTGCCTCCCACAAAGACCGTCAATGTTGGGGAAGAGGTGGTGCTTACTGTGGAAATGAATACTGGAACGAATACGGTTACCGGGTCGGATATACAAATAGAGTATGACGCACAGAAATTGGCTTTACGTGAGTTTACCCCGCTTCCTGATCTTCTGCCTGTAGTTTTTGTGACCCCAAAAATAGATAACAGTGTTGGGTCGGCGAAGGCGAGTTTTTCGGCAAAACCTGCGGATCCGGCCCAGGAGCGCCGGGGAGGAATAGCCACACTTCGCTTTCTAGCGCAGAAACCGGGTCAAGCAACTGTTAAGTTTGGGGCGCAAACTACAGCTCACGGAATAGGTGAGGCAACGGCTGACATTGTTGCTTCGACAAATTCCTCGATTATTACCGTCTTATCTGGAGCAGGAACCACTCCGACTCCGGCACTTGTCGGGTTGGGTGGTGTATCTGCCGTTGGTGGTACTCCTACCCCTACAAAAAGCACTGGCAGCGCTCTTGGTGGTTTACCTACGGCTACTCCTACGAAAGTTTCGTCGGGAAGTGCAACAGTTTCCGCACAGACCCCTGTTGCTGGTGTATCTCTCCCGATCATGGTGGGAGTGTTATCGGGTATCACCTTATTAATTCTCGGTGTGGTTCTTGCTTTGTGAAGTATCCTCGAGTTCTTGCTACAATCCGAGGTGTATGCGAATCGGAGTTATAGGGGCTGGCTTTGTGGGTCTTTCTGCTGCTTTCTCCTTGGCGGAGAAAGGACACGAGGTTGTGGTTCTTGAAAAGGATTCTGGACCGGGGGGTTTGGCCCGTGGGTTTATTGATTCGAAATGGAAATGGCATGCTGAGAGACACTACCATCACTTTTTCGTTAGTGACTGGTCTATTCGTAACTTCGCGGAGAAGGTAGGCTGCATGGTTCCGTTTTATAAAGCGACAACTTCGACATGGTATCGGGGTAAAAGCCATAAAATAGACAGTCTGGTTGCATTGCTTCGCTTTCCTCATTTGAGTTTATTCGACAAACTTCGCACAATTCTTGTTTTGGCTTACCTTCGGCTCACTCCCTTTTGGAGGCCGTTAGAGCGCATCACCAGTGCGAGATTCTTAAAGCGATTTATGGGGAAGCGTTCTTGGGAGGTCTTGTGGGAGCCTTTATTTTCAAAAAAGTTTGGTCGGTCTTACGGGAAGATTCCCGCCAGTTGGTTTTGGGCTAGGATTAAGAAAAGAAGTGCTCGTTTGGGTTACCCTGTTGGGGGTTTTCAGAGATTGGCAGAAAAGATTGCCCGGGTAGCAAAGCGTAGTGGGGTCAGGTTTGTCTATAAGACAGAAACCCTTTCTATTGAAAAAGTGGAAGAAGAGTTTAGGGTTGAGACAACCGACAAAGGAGAATATGTTTTTGATCGAGTAATTTGCACGCTTCCTACTTTTCTTCTTTTAAAAATCACCAAAGGGTTGCCGAACCACTATAAAAAGAAAGGGGGCGATATGCGGGGTATTGGGGCTGTTAATTTGGTTCTTTCGTTAAAAGAGAGTTTTTTAACGGATGGTACATATTGGCTTAATATAAATGAAAAGGGTTTTCCTTTTTTGGCGGTCGTGGAACACACCAATTTAATAAATAGGAAGAATTACGGAGGGGACAGGATTTTGTATGTAGGAAATTATCTAGATCCCAGTCACGTTTACTTTTCTAAAAGTGCACGAGAATTGCTTTTGGAATTTGCTCCCTATCTAAAAAAGATTAACCCTGGTTTTTCTTTAAAGATGGTTCGAAAAGCTTGGGTTTTTACGGCTCCGTTTGCTCAACCAGTTATTCCTTTGGATTACTCTCGAAAAATCCTTCCTTTGACAACTCCAATTCGTGGGCTATATCTTGCAAACATGCAGCAGGTGTACCCCTGGGATCGGGGGACTAACTACGCGGTTTCTTTAGGAGAAAAGGTCGCGGGGGTGTTACTTGATGATAACTTACATTAGGCGCTTTGATTTAAAACTTGACGGGTTATTGGTTTTAATACTTTTTTTGGCTGGTTTTTTGCGTTTTTATAATCTCAACTGGGATCAAGGTAATTTCTTCCACCCTGACGAGCGAAATATTGCGGCGGCCGTTTCCCGTATCGACTTTTTCGAAAATCTTAATCCTCAGTTTTTCGCATATGGCGGTTTCTCTATATATCTTGCCCGGGTCGTCGGGGAGCTATTGCGGCTTACTACCAACCACAGTGGGTGGGTTTCCGATTGGGGGAAAATTGATTTGGTGTCTCGGTTTGTTTCTGCTCTTGCTTCTTTGTTCACTGTCCTGACAACTTTTTTTCTTGCAAAGAACTTATTTGATAAGAAGACTGGACTTCTTGCGGCTTTTTTAATTACGTTTTTCCCGACACTTATTCAGAGTGCCCATTTCGGAGTTACCGAGAGTTTAATAACACTTTTGGTCACATTGATAGCTCTTGTTTCCTTGAAACTATCTGACCGCTTTTCGTGGAGATTGGTTTTCTTTTTGGCGGTTCTACTTGGAGTCGGATTGTCCACAAAGACTTCGGCTTTGTCTTTTTACTTGTTTCCTATCGTGGTTCTTCTTTTTAGGTCAAAGCGGCTCGGGGCTAGTAGGGTTTTTCTGTCCATCTACTCTCTTCTCGTTTTATCTATTCTTACTTTCTTTGTCTTTTCTCCTTACAGTTTTCTTGATTGGCAAAAGTTTCGGGAATCGATGTTGTATGAGTCGGGAGTCGTTGTTGGACGACTAAAGGTTGTGTATGTGCTGCAATTTGAGAATACTTACCCGTATTTTTTCCAGGTTAAAAACTTTTTCTGGCAAATTGGACCTGTCTTTTTTTTAAGTCTTGTTGGGTTGTTTTATGCTGTTTATCGGGTAGTTTTTTATAGACAATTAAAATTGTTGGCTTTTCTACTGTTCCCAGTTTTTTATTTTTTATATGTTGGGTCTTGGTATGCAAAGTTTATAAGATATATGGTTCCCATAATACCTTTCCTGGCGGTTTTGGGCGCATTCGCCTTGCGTGAAGGAGTAAGAGCAAATAAGCGGTTTGGACTCGGTGTGGCGTTGGTTTTTCTTGTTCTTACTGCTTTTGGGGGTTTGTCGTTTTTTTCTATATATACCCGACCCCAGACACGTATTGCGGCATCGGAGTGGATTTATGACAACATCTCCCCTGGTGCAAGAATCCTGCAGGAGCATTGGGATGACGGGTTGCCTGTACCGATGGGGGGTTTGCGAACCCCGGAAGTTTATTCAATCGAACAACTTGCAATATACGACGCAGACAATCAACAAAAAGCTTTGTATTATTCTGAGAGGTTAGCAGAAGGGGATTATGTTGTAATAAGCAGTAGAAGGTTGTATGGCACTTTAATCAACTTACCCCACCCATACCCGTTGACTTCCAGGTATTACAAGTTGCTATTCCAAGGGGACCTTGGTTATAAGAAGATTTCCGAGTTTTCTTCGTATCCTGGGTTTCTTGGTATAACAATAAATGACGATGGGTCGGAGGAAACCTTTCAGGTTTACGACCATCCAAAAGTTATCATATTTGAGAATAGCAGGCACTATAGGGCGGAGCAGATTTTGGCAAGATTGACCCAATGACAGAAGATCTTTTGTTTATCTTTAGATGGTGGTTGTTATTATTTGAGATTGGGTTGGTCTCATTCCCCTTGTCGTTTTTGTTGTTTTCCAGACAAAACGCGACGAGCTATATCTTGGGGAAAGGTGTGGGAGTCATACTAATTTCATACATCTCCTGGTTGTTGGCGAGCTTGAGAGTACTACCGTTTTCTAACATTACTGTTTGGTTGACTTTTCTGATTTTTGCTCTCTTCCAGCTTTTGTTGTTTTATTCAGTTCGAAGGGAGTTTCGCAAATTTGTACTTACCAATTACCGCGGATTTATTTTTCAGGAAATTTTATTCTTCGTTTGCCTTCTTTCTTGGTCTTTGGTTCGTGGTTACCAACCGGATATACGGGGACTTGAGAAGTTTATGGATTTTGGCCTTGTTAATGCGATCTTGCAAAGCAACTTTTTTCCCCCACAAGATATGTGGTTTTCGGGAAATCCTATAAACTACTACTATTTTGGGCATTTTATAACTGCTTTTTTGACTCAGCTCTCTGGTATCCCCTCGTACATTACTTACAACCTAATGATTGCTACTATTTTTTCTTTGACTTTTTCCTTTTCTTTTGCGTTTGCTAGAAGCTTATTTGGTTTAACCAACTCACTGAATACCGAGCGGAGTCGCTTGGGTATCGTTTTTTCATTTGCCACGTCGTTTCTGGTTTCTCTGGGGGGTAACCCTCATTTTTATTATTGGCTGGCAAGAAACAACTTCAATTTTTCTTCGTACTGGTACCCCGATGCCACTCGTTTTATTGTCGAGCTGTTCGGAGCCTCGGATAACACAATCCACGAGTTCCCAGCATATAGTTTCGTAGTGGCCGACCTTCATGGGCACCTTTTAAATTTGCCTTTTGTTTTGTTATTCCTAACCTTAATGGTTCACATATTTTTAGAACAGAAAATAACTTTTATGAGAGTGCTGTTTTTGTCTTTTCTATTGGGAAGTTTTGTTATGACTAGCACTTGGGATGTGCCCATTTATTTGACTTCTCTGTCTGGGATTTTTTTGTTGGTTAGTTATTCCCGAACTAATTCAATTTTACTGGCTATATCAAAAACCGTGCTCCTTTCGGGAGTAACTTTTTTTATTGGTTTGTTGTTTTCCTTACCTTTCTTGATGAGTTTCCGAAACATTTCTGGAGGTGTAAAGATTTCTGAGTTTCATTCGCCGTTGTGGATGCTTGGAGTCTTGTGGGGTCTGTTTGGTTTTTTGAGTCTTATTTTTCTGGTTTACTTGGTTAGAAAGTATAGATCTCTTCGCGAGTTTGCAAAGACTGGTGATGCTTTAGTTTTATGCTTAGTTCTTACGGGTTGGCTTTTGGTTGTAGTGCCTGAGGTGGTTTATGTTAAAGATATTTATATTCACGAGTATCAGCGTGCAAACACAATGTTTAAACTGACCTATCAATCGTTTGTTCTCTTTTCGCTGACTAGTTTTTATATCTTATGGCGTGTCTTTTCCCGGGATAGTAAGGCGGGTCTTGTCTGGAGATTCCTTAGATTATCCTATTTAATGTTATTGGGTTTTGTTGTAATTGGACAGGTTACTTATTCGTATCTTGCGGTTAAGTCTTACTACGGTCTCAATACATACAAGGGGATTGCTGGTAATAGTTGGGTGATTGACCATTATCCTGGCGAGGGCAAGGTTATAGACTGGTTTTTGCCGCAACGGCTTTCAGGAAGAGTTGTTCTCCAAGCAGCAGGGGATAGTTATACAGATTTCGGGCTTATCTCCTCTTACACGGGACTTCCAACTGTCCAGGGTTGGCTTGTTCATGAGTGGTTGTGGCGGGGTTCGTTTGAAGGGCCAGGTGAGCGAGCTCGTGATGTGGAGGTGATATACACCAGTCAAGATCGAGAGCGCGTTTTGGCCCTCATTACTAAATACGATGTACTTTTTGTTGTTGTGGGTGCTCTGGAAAGACAAAAGTATCCGACGTTGGAAGAGAGTAAATTTAAAACTTTAGGAAAGCTGGTTTTTTCCTCTTTCGGTACGCAGGTTTATCGGGTTAATTAGGTTTTATCTTTGGGGCAAACTTTTCTGGAGAGCATTCGTTTCCTTTTATTAAACAGTCTATCCAGGCATGTGTTGCCTTCCAATTTCCTCCAACAGGGATAAGGACCCATTGATTTTTATACAAAGGAGAAATGGCCGGGTGGATTAGAAAGGCGGGTTTTGTAAGGTTTTCATCAGGATTCTCTGGATCCATAGCAACTAAGGAGTTTGTTTGGACTTTTTCTCTTTTAGTTCGGAGGAACGCTTGTACGACTACACCAAAATCTTCCGCAGGAATGTCGCTTTCGAAAACTTCTGCCGTTAGACCCAGGACTTGTTCGATTTTTTGGGGATTAAAGAAGAACCCGGGAGAAAGTATCTTGTCTTTTATTCCTAGCATTATCTTTTGTTGTCTTGCTGCCCGTGCAAAATCAGTACCCTCGTCTCCTCGGGCATGTCGAGAACGTACAAACTTAAGGGCGGTTTCTCCATCAAAGTGACTTTTTCCTTTTTTAAAAGAGATTGTTTCCCAACGGCAAGCAAATTCCGGATCGCCGTCGCAAGGGTCATTTTCTTTGCCCTTGATCGGATATTGTGTGTCCGTGAAAGATCTCTCTACATTCACGTTTACCCCACCCAAGAGATCCACAAAACGCACAAAGCCTTCAAACGAAACCATTACGGAGTAGTGCACTGGTTGACCGGTAATTTCTGTAACGGCATTCTTGGTCAGGTCTATTCCCGATCCTTCGGTGCTGTTGCCGTAAGAGTAGAGCCCGTTTATCTTTACACCAGGGTTGGGAATCCATATATCTCTGGGTATGGATAGCAATATGTGTCTTTCTTGGGTGTGGTCATAGGAAAAGAACTGCTGGGTATCGGTCAGGCTTGAGGGTTGGTTTTTGGGTCCGCCTAGCCCGAGTATTAAAAAGTTGGTCCTTCGATCTTTGGTTTTCAAGCTTTCAATTTCCCCCAACGCCATTCCTCTTAAAACGGCTGAGATTGTATTCAGGTGTTTGAAAAAAGGAGACGCAAGAACGAGGAAAAAGAACAAAAAAAGAACACCAATCGTGGTTTTTTTGTGCCTTATTGGAAAGGAATAGAGCGTCCTAAGCTTGTGATACAATCGAACCATGGCAGCAGAGTTGAGCTTGATTTTATCTGATTTGAACCCCCATCAACAAGAAGCAGTTACACATTGGGGTACACCACTCTTGGTTTTGGCTGGGGCCGGATCGGGAAAGACTCGGGTACTAACTCACAGGGCCGCATGGCTTATTAGTAGTAAGGGTGTTGATTCTTCCTCAATACTCATGTTGACGTTTACCAATAAAGCTGCCGGGGAGATGCGGGAAAGAATAACTAGCCTAATAGGTAAACCTCCTGGATTTGCGGGAACGTTTCATTCTTTCTGCGCAAGAATCTTAAGAAAGTACGGGGAGACTATTGGTATTTCTCCTGATTTTTTAATTTACGACACAACCGACCAGTTGGATGCAATCAAAGATATTGTTAACAGGTTGGGTCTTGAAAAAACATGCAAGCCGGGGGCTTTGTTGTCGGTTATATCTGGCGCAAAAAACGAACTTGTGAGTGCTTCTGAGTTTTCTGCTTATGCGAGGGGTGACTGGCAACGACGCGCGGCAATAGTTTTTTTGGAATATCAAAGACTTTTAAAAGATAACCTTTCTTTAGATTTTGATGACCTTTTGGTACAGACTGTTGCTCTATTAAACAACCCGGGGGTTTTATCAAAGTTAGCACGCAACTTTGCCTACATACTGGTTGACGAGTGGCAGGATACGAATAAAGCACAATATCATATTGTAAAAAAACTTGCCCAGGCTAACGGGGAATGTTTGACTGTTGTGGGGGACGCTTCTCAATCGATTTATTCCTGGCGGGGAGCAGATTATAGAAACATAACTTACCTTAAGAACGATTTTGAGAACTTGGCTGTTATCAACTTGGAACAAAACTACAGATCGACTCAAATTATTCTTGATGCTGCGTATCAGCTAATAAACAGAAATACTTCTCATCCGATCTTAAAACTTTGGACTCAGAATGCGGGGGGCGAAAGAATAAAACTTTATCAGGCTCGGTCCGAGATGGACGAAGCTTCTTTTGTTGTTCGTGAGACAAAAAACTTGGTAGCGAATGGGTATGATTACTCAGATATTGCTGTCTTGTATCGAATAAATGCCCAATCGCGGGCTTTAGAGGAGGCGTTCCTTCATATGGGTGTCCCGTATCGGCTATTTGGGGGGGTTAGATTCTACGACCGGCGAGAGATAAAAGACGTTTTATCCTTCTTGAGATTGGTTGTTAATCCAACTGACACTGTTTCATTAAAACGAGCACAAGGATTAGGTAAGAGGCGCTTTTCGGCTTTTCAGTTAACACAAGAGGATTTAAAAAAGGGGGGTCGAATGACCTTGGAGATATTGGATTTGGTTTTGGAGAAAACTTGCTATCTTGAACTTTATGACAAGGATAATCCGGAAGATCAGGCTAGGATAGAAAATATAAAAGAATTGAGGTCGGTTGCAACCGAATTTCCAAAACTTAATGATTTCTTAGAACAGGTTGCTTTAGTTGAGACAGCTCAAAATTCTAAAGGCGCTTTAAGTTTGAATCTAAATTCTCAAGGCGCAGCTACCTTGATGACTGCGCATGCTGCAAAGGGCTTGGAGTTTCCGGTTGTGTTTATTGTTGGTTTGGAGGAGGGTTTGTTCCCCCATTCGAGGGCTTTGACTAATCAAGAAGAACTAGAAGAGGAAAGGCGCCTGGTGTATGTTGGAGTGACACGAGCAAAGAAGCAACTTTATTTAACATATGCTGGTAGGCGTATGATTTTTGGGCAGTCTGGTTCGAGTTATCCTTCTCGTTTTTTGTCCGAAATTTCGGAAAGTTTAATAGAAAATACTAATTCTTCTTATTGGCTCAATAATGACTTTTCTAGCACTTCTTTAATGGATGAATTTTAAGAATGAGATTTGTACGATTGCTTACCGACCACGATAAGGCTTCATTTGACCGAATTTCTACACATCCGGTCCAGTCGTGGGAGTGGGGAGATTTTAGAAAAGAATATGGAAACAGAGTGGTACGTGTTGGAGTTTTTATTCAAAGAGGAAAGAGAGATCTGGAGCGGTTGGTGGAGGGTCATCAGATAACAATACACCGATTGCCGCACACCTCTTATAGTGTAGCGATGCTTTTGAAGGGACCTGTCCCTTCTGGGCAAGTTGTTGAGTTTTTAAAGGACTTTGGAAAGAAAGAAAAGATTGTCTTTTTTAGAACTGAGCCGAATTTAATAAACAGCGGGAAAATCAGCAGGTTTTTGGTGAACAACGGATTTGTTACCGGGAGGAGGTTTTTTACAAAAAGTACTTTTTGGGTTGACCTTGGCAAAAGCGAAGAGGAGTTGTTAGGGGGCTTCCACCCGAAGACTCGCTACAACATTAGAGTTGCCGAGCGACACGGGGTTCGTGTAGTTGAGGAGGACACAAGAAAAGCTTTTGAAAAATACCTAACTTTAACCGAACAAACAGCTGGGCGGCAGAATTTCTTTGCCCACACAGAGCGGTATCATAAGTTAATGTGGAAGCATCTATGTCCCTCGGGGATCGCACATCTCTTATCGGCAAAGTACCAAGGCAAGACTCTTATTTCCTGGATAATGTTTGTGTGGCATGACACACTTTATTATCCGTATGGCGCATCTTCGGATAAACATAGAAATGTTATGGCAGCAAATTTGATGATGTGGGAAGCGATTAAGTTTGGAAAGAGCTTGGGTTTAAGGAAGTTTGACCTGTGGGGGAGGGAGGAAGGAAGGGGTTTTACTAAATTCAAAGAGGGATATAATCCGGAGGTTGTAGAATTTGTTGGTACGTGGGATTTGGTAATTAGTAAGAAATTGTATCCGGTCTACAGAGCGGTAGAGGACATTCGATGGAAACTTCTTAAGCTTCCCTTGCCCTTTCCAAAACCTTCTTTCAGGTGATTTTTAAGTTATGATCGACCTTCGACAATCAAAAGAATACACCAAGTATATGCATGCTCTTGGTTGGGAGGTACTTCAACTAAATGGAGATCGTGTTTATCTCCGATCGATTCCTTTGCTCGGATTTATTGCAAAGATGCAGAGACCGAGAATTATTCCCTCGCCAGCAGACGTGCGGGCCTTCTGTGGGGAACATAAGGTGAGGGCTTTTTATCTGGAGCCATTGCGGGCAGAGCCCCAGGTAGATGGTTTCCATAGAGCGAGAAGCTCCTTTGTCCCAGCAAAAACAATTCACGTTGATTTAACAAAGCTAGAGGCGGAGTTGTTAAAAGCATGTAAACCAAAAACACGATACAACATTGGGCTCTCTAGACGTAGAGGAATACGAATTGAAAATTCACAAGACATTGAGAAGTTTATATCTATGTGGAAAAAGTCCGCCACAGAAAGAGGGATGTGGCTTTCTCAAGATAAAGAGATAGATGCACTTTACGGTGCATTTGGCAAGAATGCGGAGCTTCTTTTTGCATATAAAGACACAGAATTATTGGGGGGAGTTTTTATTTGTTATACCGCGAGTGCCGGTTATTATATGTATGCTGGTTCTACAAAAGAGGGAAAGCAGTTGTTTGCCCCAACGTTTCTTGCATGGGAAGCCATCAATTCTTCAAAAAAAAGAAAGAAAAAAGTATTTGATTTTGAAGGTATATATGATTCCCGATATTTTTCCACTAAAACTTGGCGAGGTTTTACTAAATTTAAAGAGGGGTTTGGAGGGGAAGTTTTGGAATATCCGCCCACTTTGGTTTATTATGCTAATCCCCTTTTAAAGATATTGGGGTTGTAGTTTTTAGTGCCCCGGTTCGCAGAACAACTTATATTCGCAGTCCTTGCACCAGATGTTTCCAGAGCAGTCAAAGTCTGATTCTTCTATGTCTTTTTTTGCCTTCAGGATCTGTTTTCTTGCATGTTCCAGCTGCTCTCTTGTTCGAGTTGTCGAGACTTTAAGGGATTTGTTAAAAAAGTAGAGAGACAGGCGAACTTTTTCTGGATCTTTTAAGAAAATCGTGTCGTTCACTTCACAAGAAGCAAGAGCATATATGGATAGTTGTAGGTCTTTTTGGAGTTCTTTTTCGGAAGGCGCTCCTTTGACTTCTAAATCTGTAGTTTTGTAGTCTATTATTTCTATGCCGTTTTCTACTTTGTCTATACGATCTATTTTTCCTCCAACTTTTAGGCCGGGGGCTATAGAAAAGATGAATGGTTTTTCTAGTGCAAGTGGGGGATTTTGAGGATTGTGCAAGTTGGTCTTGAGATATTCAGTTAGGTAAATTTTTCCTCGCTGTTTTATTTTTTCTTCGTGGGCTTTTCCCGTGAACCCCAGAGGGATCCAGACCCGTTCGTAAATTTCCAGCAGTTCTTTTTCTCCCAAAGGACCGTCAACTTTTTCGAGCTCGCAGAATTCCTTTAGGGTAACGTGGAGGGAGTTTCCGAAGCTTTGCGCAGAAGAAGGCGGGGTTGGAATTTTAAGAATGTATTTAAGTTTGTAGTGAAGGGGGCAAAAACCGAAACAGTCTATCTGGGAGTAGGAGAGGTGGGTAACAGGCTGTGGGCTGTGGGCTGTGGGCTGTAGAACAGAGGAACTGTTTTTGGGCGATGCATAATCAAGAATCGAAAGCTGTTCTTCTTCTTTGGTTTTTTGTTTTAAAATTTCCTCTCCTCCCGTTTCGGGTACAAAAAGAGATATTTTCTTTTCTCTTTTGCCCTCTCCATAATAATCGGCGGCGGTGAAGTATAATCTGTCTTTGGCACGGGTAATTGCAACGTATGCTAAACGTCTCTCTTCTTGGAGATGGTAGTTTCCTTCGGGCAAAACCTCTTTTATCAACTCTTCGGGGATTGGAATTTGCTCTCTTCTTTCGCGAGTCGGGAATCTTTGGTCAACCATGTTGACCATAAAGACAACAGGAAATTCTAACCCTTTGGCTGAATGTATAGTTAGAATGTTGACTGCGTTTTCTCTGGCCCAATCAGAGTCCGAGGCAAGAGGAGACTCACCGAGATCTAAAGATAACTCGATCCAATCTACTACTGCAAACACCGATGCGTCTTCGTGTTCTGTTTCGTAGGTCTTCAACTTATCAAAGAAGCGTGCTATATTTTTTGCTTTTTTTTCATCTTGTAGATTTGCGGGTTTTATTATGTGTCGCAGGAGACCCGAATCTTCGAAAAAGTAATAGAGTATTTGTCCTGCGGTGGTTTTTGGTACGAAACCTAAATGTTTATGAATCATCAAGATAAGTTTTTCGATCTTGTCTTTGGTGTCCTGTGTGACGGATATGTCATTTATTTTTTCAGATGCCTCAAAGAGGCTAAGGTTGAATTTTCTTGCGTAGTTTGCTAATCCTGCTATATCCCTTGGGGAGATATTTAGATGTTCCATGGTTAGAATTTTGTAGAAGGCACTTGAGTCTTCGAAGTTATACAAGACTTTTAGATAAGAAAATATCTCCTTGATTTCGGGTTGTCGAAATAGTTGCCCTGGCCCTAAAAATTGATAAGGGATACCAGCTCTTTCAAGATTTCTCGCAAATGGTTCAGAGTGGTTGTTGGCGCGTACTAAAATTGCAAAATCTGAGTAAGCTCGATTTTCGTTTTCTACCGTTTGGATGATTTTTGTTGCAATTTGTTCTGCTTCGTTTTCGACTCGATCTACATGAATAAACTCGGGCTTTACCCCCTTGACTCCCCTTTTTGAAATAAGTTTTTTGTCGATTTTTTCTCGTACTTCTAACCGGTCTGGGTTGTTGTTTTGGATTAAATGGTAGGAGGCGTCTAGGATTTCTTGGGTTGAGCGATAATTCTCGGTTAGGGTTATTATTTTTGTTTGAGGATAACTTTCTCTAAATTGAATAACATTCGAAACAGCGGCTCCGCGCCATTTGTAGATTGAATTGTGGACTAGAATTCCATTGGCGACAAAGTTGTGTGTCCTGTCAACTTCTAGATCATAAACTGTCTCGGTTTTAATTTCTTCCGTTCTCTCCACAACTCTCTCATAAAAAATCTCGTTTCCGTGCAGGACTGGTACTCTCATACCTTTGAGAATGTTACTTGCTGGCACCACTAAAGCTGAGCGGGAGTAATGATCTCTTTTTCCGATATCGAATACTGTTTCGAGTGTGCCGCCCGTTGTGTCGCACAAATTTTTAGCAAATTTGCCGGCTTCTTCCAGGTTTGAAAAATACTTGCGAATTACCCAACCTTTCTCGGTTTTGTGTGTTTCAATATTTGAATTATCAAGTGCTACTTTTACAGATTTAGATGAGGTTTCTAAATGCACCTCGTGTAGAACTTTTGGATTTTTAAGCGGCCTGTTGTGCGCCCATTTGGTGCGATGTGTCCGAGAACACATTTTTAGTCTAATCTTTATTCTTTCTTTGCTACCGCGAACGACAGCGGCCAGACAATAATGATGACTGTTCAGATCAATCCCTAGTTCTTTGGCAAGTCTGTGGGCGTTTTCGCCCGTGTTAAAGTTGGAATACAATTCGGTCAGCCATTTACCAGTCAGGACCATTCCTTTCCTGGGTTTGAAAGGATATGTGGGAATTCGATGCTTGAGAGAAAGAACTGCTTCAAAGAAGCGTGCTTCTTCTATTGATGAGCAGTGCTTGACACCAATTATTTTGTCTGCTGATCTTTCGAATCTGATTCGTTGAGCCAAGTCGTC